>JASHTR010000355.1 GCA_030040455.1 Terriglobia bacterium
ATTTCGCCAAGCCGCTGCTGAACCAGATTATCGCCATCATCCAGCGCGATCAGGCGAATGCGATTGCCATTGTGAATCCGGCGCTGCAGGCGATCGGCGAGTTTCACAAAGGCCCCGGACTGCGCACGGCATTTCCGTGGCTGTCGCTGGCCGCGGACGGAGTTCAGTTTGACGTGGGTTCGCCCCTGACCCGGGCCGAGACAGTTCGCGTTACGCTGCTGCTCGATGTGGGCCAGTTTGACCAGGAAATGGCGCAGGACAATGCCGCGGATTACGCTCGCGTGCTGGACATGATTGTAACGACGGCAAGTGGCTCGGACTGGGTCACGTCGTTGCCCATCGTTCACGAGACCGTGCCGAGCGGCATGACTTCGCCTTCGGTTACAGGGTCGGTGAAGATGGTGTTTGTGCGCTCGCACAGCTTTTCGCTGGTTGCGGCGCATGAGATTGACACGCCCGTGTTGCGCGCGACGCTCGCACTTGAATTCGATTTGCAGGAAACCTGAGGAGGAAAGACATGAACGCACCGGACATAACGAAAATCCATCAAGGCCCCGGCGTGCTGTGGCTGGGATGCGCGGTGCCAGGGGCTGGCGCGCGTCTCACCATCGACGTAAATGGCAACCCGACGGCCACCGGAGTGGTCGCAGCGCCAGCCGCGCCCGCGCTTTCGAGCGTTGTGGGAGGCGCGCTTTCGTCAGAGACCTACTACGTGGTCATCACGCTTGTCACGCCTACCGGCGAGACAACGCCTTCTACCGAAGTCTCGCTCGCCGTCGCTGCGGACAGCGAGCTGCTGATCCAGTCGCCGCCGCCCACGCCAGGCGCGATTGGCTGGAACGCCTACGTCAGCACGACGACGGGAACCGAGAAGCTGCAAAATGCCATGCCCCTCGCCATCGGCATCAACTGGACGCAGACGGCGGCTCCTGCGGGCGCGACTGCTGCGCCGTCCGTCAACAGCACCACGGCTTTATACGGCGGCGCGATCGAAGGCGCAACGACCTTTGGCATTGTGCCGAAGATCGCCGAGATCAAGGCCGACCAGGTGTTTGGCGCGATCGATGCGCGGCCCACGGACGCGGAAGCCAGCATTGAAGCGACGCTGCTTGAGACGGACCTGCAAAAGCTTTCGTTCCTGATTGCGGGCGCGTCTTACCTGGAGGGAACCGACTTGACGCTGCCAGCAGGATTCCAGAGCTTCGAGCAGCTCACTTATGGCGGCCTTTTCACTATTCCCAACTGGTCGATTGCGGTGATTTCGCCGCGCGTGAACTATCCTGGCAAGTTTGTGGTCTCGCAACTCTACCAGGCGTATGTCAGCAAGGAGCCGTCGCTTGCGTTCTCGAAAGAGAAGCCCACGACGGCCAAAGTGACTTTTGCCGGGATCGCGGTGACGAGCCGCGCGGCTGGGGATCAGTTGGGAAGCATCTGGAGGCAACTGTAGCTGAAAGCTGTCAGCAGTCAGCGATCAGCTTTCAGCGAAAGCTTTGGCTGAGTACTGATAGCTGAACGCTGACAGCTAAAAGCGGAGATAAATAATGAGCGACCTGGAAAATCACATCAGGAGTAGGTGTGCTCGCCCAGCCTGCGGCGCAGGATGAAGCCTTGAATATAGAGAGAAATTCCGACGACCACGCCAATCAGGATAGTCATTGCCAGGGCTTGCGCTCCAGTGCCCGGCGTGTGAGATAGAGACGTGAAGACGAGTGGCGTAACGCCGAGAGCGATGATAGCTGAGCCAAGTTTACGTTTAATGCTCGCTCGCTGCGCTCGCTGGCACCACGAGGAACGCTCGCTAGGCTGAGGCATTTTGCAAGTGCAGTCGAAGCACGAATACATAACCTTATTTTAATCTTGTGAGGTCAACGTGGCCGGAGAAAACGGGATTGCAACCGCTGCGGATTTCCGGCGTGCAGCGGAAGCCCGAGCGGAGGATGAATTTGAGGAACCGCAGCGTGTGGTGCTTCCCGGCTCGGGCTTGGCGGTGATGATTCGCCGTCCGCGCGTGGCTTATTTCGCATTGCGCGGACTTCCTTTGCCGCAAAGCCTGGCAGTGCAAGGTCTAGACGAAAGCGAACACCGCGAGGGGGATACGCAAAAGTTTGCAGAGCGCATGGTCGCTCTCCTGAAATCGGCAGTAGTCTCGCCGCATCTTTCGCTTGATCCGGGCGTAGATGAGATCAGCCCGAACTGGCTCTGCGAAGAAGACATCACTTTCTTGTTCCGTTACCTTGTAGGCGAGGTCCTGGCAGGAGGTCAGGACCTCGCTTCGTTTCGCGCGGGACCGCGACCGGACGCTGTTGCTCGCGCGTGTGGCGCGGACGTGGCATTGCCGCCCGAGTCTTCTGCTCAGGCAGACGGCGACGGAGTTTCAGGTTGATTTGTTGTGCGCCGCACTGCTCTGGCGCGAGGAGCAGCAGGACACGGCTGAAGACGCTGTTGAATGGTGAAACCATAAGTTATGGCAACGAACCATCTGGGTTTGCTTTTTGAAATTGCGGCAAATCCACAAAACGCTGAGAACGCGATCAAGAAGTTTGAGGCGACAACCCGCGACTCGCTCGACGCGATGTTGAAGGCGGCGATACCAGTTGCCTCGAAAGAAGCCCAGGCGATTTCGAAGCTCAACGAGGCGCTGGTTGGAACAAAGACCTCCATGCAATCTCTATCCGGCGAGATGGAGGTTGCGTATCAGTTCCAGGAGAAGTTTGGGCGCGCGCTCGGACACAACGTCGGGCAAGCGCTGGTTTACGGCGAGTCGATTGGCAAAGCGATGGACCGCGCGCTGAAAGCCACGCTGGGGTCCATTGCCGGCCAGGCGATGGTGCGCGGGATTTTCGAGACGGCGGTCGGATTCGCAGATCTGTTTGTCGATCCGCCGGCCGCGGCTGCGGCATTTGAGTCTGCTGCGCTTTTCGCTGCTGTGGGCGGCGCGGCGGCAGCGCTGGGCAGAGCGATTCCTGGAGGCGCGGGCCACACGGCGCGAACTGCGCCAAGATACTCGGCCGGCGGTGTGAGCCGGAGCCGCGGCGCGGTGAATAGCGAAGGGAGCGGCTATGGCGAGGGAGGGTCGCTGGCGCCCGCGCAGGCTTATCAGCCGCCTTCGGGTGGCGGCAATTTGACCGTCGCCATCATGGGCGACGAAGAAGCGGGAACGTGGCTCGCGACCACCCTCAACCGCGCGGTGACGCAGCAAGGCGTGCAGCTCGTGGCAACGGGGTCGCAGCGCGGCGCGCCGGTGGGGCACTGAAAGGCAAATCAGAAAGCAGAAATTAGAAATCAGAAAAAAGCGGTCAGCACTCAGCTTTCAGCTAAAGCTTTGGCTGACGGCTGAGAGCTGAATGCTGATAGCTTCTTATGGCTTACCCGCAAATCACGTACTATTCCGGCTCGACGTTGGTGACGCTGCCGTTCACCTATCCGCCGCGCAACGTGGCCGCGTATAACTCGGTCGCCACGCGGCACGACAATATTTCGAGCTCGGGCGTCCGGGAATCGATCCTCGAGCGCATTGACAATTTTCTTGAAATAGAAATGGAGACGGTGCTCTCCGGCGCGGACGTTCAAAACTGGAATGAGTTTATGCAGTACGCGCTCCAAGGCAACCAGTTTTCGTACTATCCCGACGCCTCGTTGGGGAGCTACGTGAATTACTGGCTGGAAGACACAACATGGAATGCAGCATACAAAGCAGCGGGGCTCTACAGTTTCAAGCTGAAGTTTCGCCAGGTGGTCACGTAGCAATCAGCATTCAGCTAAAGCTTTAGCTGAATGCTGATCGCTGAAAGCTTCCTATGATTCAAGGCAATCAAACCTGGACGGCGGCGCTGAATCAGCCGCAGAAGCAGCCACTCTATATTTTCGTGATTCCGCAGTTTGGGATTCTGCTGGCAAGCTGCTCAGCGACGCTGCTGCAAAACTCCGGCAGCGGCGGATACGGGGTGGTCCTATACGGCATAGGAGCGTATGGAACGTAAAAGAAGCAATCCGCTTTCAGCGGTCAGCTATCAGCTAAAGCCTGAGCTGACGGCTGACCGCTGATTGCTGACAGCTTCTCTTGTAGGTAATTGACTGATGCCGCAAGTCTCGCAATACTGGCCTTCTGATTTTTGGCCCGACATCAATGCCACGCTCGCTTGGCTGCTGGCGCGGCCCAGCGGCCAGATCGGGAACTGGCTGGCCAACGCGCTCTACACGCAGGGCGCAACCACGCTGCCCGAAACTCCTGCCGCGACCTCGGGCCTCGTTGAATGCGGCCTCAGCTCGCAGACGAACTTCGAGACGGGCGTGAGCGCGAGTGGCGCGCAAGGCTCGCCTTTCCTGCAGCAGCAAATCGAAAACATCACGCTGGCGCTTCCTCCGGGGCTTTATGCCGACAACCAGCTGGGCCCCGACGGCTATCCCATCAACGAAAGCCCGCAGGCGCTCCCGTGGGGCCAGCTTCTGTGCAACGGCTATGCCGTGACCAGTGAGATGATTTCGGCCATCAACTACGAGCTTTACGATCCCAGCCACACTTCGATCATCACGCCGGGAAACCCGCAGATTGGCGGGATCATCTCGAAGTGGCAAGCGGGCGCGGTCTACAGCTTCGGGCAAATCATCGTGGACGGCAACGGCAACACCGAGATGGCGCTGGTGACGGGACAAACGTGCGCGAGCGGCCTGGGCAACTGCAACGGTCAGCCTCCCAACTGGCCCACCACGCTGGGCGCGCTGACGGGCGACTACGAGCAAGTGTGGAAGCTGATCGCGCTCGGCTACCAGCCCGGCTATCTCGCGCTTGGCTACTGCTTCAACCTGCTGCAGCCGCTCAACTATTACCGCGTGGACCTCTTCTCGCTCACCGATGAGTTCTACTATCAAGGCTCTTCAACGCTCTATCAAACGGCCCTGGGCGGCGACGCACTGGAAGGCGCGGCGACGTTCAGCGTGGCGAACGTCCGTGCGGGAGTCGTGTTTGCCGCACTTTATCCGGCCAGCGTGGCCGCGCCCGCGAGCGGCTGGAGCGGAGCCACGATTCCTGCGGGCTGGCTCGCGCACACCAACATGGGGATTGGCTACAAACTCTCCGGCTACAAAGCGCAAGTCTACGTGAAGACGGACATCGAGTATTTGCAGGAAGACAACATCCCGATCCTGGTGCAGAGCGATGAGTTCCACGCGCGGGTAGGATCGAGCGTGCAGCCGACGGCGGGGACGCCCACCGTGCACATTCTTTACGACGATCCGGTTGCGGGCTGGACGCAGGTGTATAGCTCGCTTCAAACGCTCTCCGCGTATCAGAGCCTGCCCCGCTCGTTTGACGTGCCGACGAGCGATCCGCTCTATCTTCCCGATCCGACGGTGACGGAAGGCGCAGTACTTCAGGATCGCTGCTTCATTTACGATGCCGCGCTCGCCATCATCGCCTATTGCGGAGCCAACAACTTTGCGATGGCGGAGAAGATCATCGCACAATTGAATGTCTTTCTCGATAATCCCGGCTATCTCGCCACCAAAGTGCTCGAAAACGGCGAAGACAATAATTCTGCGTCGCGCTGGACGAAATCGAATTCAGCAGACTCAGTGACCGACGTGAACGACCCGACGGAGCCGCCGTATGGGACCGGGCTGGTAGTGGACTTCCATGCCACTACCGCCAACGATTCGTTCACTTACAGCGGCTCCGGCTTTCCGGACACCACCGACACGCAGCTCGAGTTCGAGCACAAAGAATCGAGTGCTGTGGGCTTTGTGTTCGACGTGAGCGTGACGACCGCCAGCGGCAAAGTGACGGACATTGAAGTGACGAGCGCGGCGGCAGCGCCGGCATCGCTTTTCGGGACCGTCATCACCGTTGCCGTCGGGCCGGGCTCAGGCTTCTATCGCACGCAGCTTTTGAATCTGCAATCTCTGATTTCTGATTTAGCAGGCGATACGCTCGCTTCGATTGCCGGCTTCAAAGTGACGCTGACGGCTGCGGGCGATCTCTATTTTGACAACTTCAGCGTGGGCGGCTTGCAGCCCGCGAATTCACTCTCTTTTTCTTACGACGTTTACAACGGAGCCATCGATCAGGCCTACATTCGCACCGGCGCGATGGCGTGGGTGTGCTACGCCTATTGCGTTTACATGCAAATGTCGCTCGACTTTTCGAGCGCGCTCTACTTGCAGCGCATGTTCAATTTTCTGCTGACGCTGCAATCGACCGCGAACGACCTCACGAAGGGCCTTTTCTATCTCGGCTGGGGCGAATATATCGATCCCGGCTATCAGTGGGTTCCCGGCGAGGAATTGAGCGTTTCCGCCGAGCACAATATCGACATGTGGTTTGCGTGCTCGCGCGCTGCGCTGACGCTGCCCGTAGCCGCGACCACGCTGCTCGCGACCGACGAGATCACGGGCGCCGAGGCCACGTCGCTCAACGCGACCGCGACCAAGCTTGCCAGCATTGCCACGACAATTGCCACGCAGATGGTAGCGAATCTTTATATCGCGCCTGCGGGCAGCGTGCCGGGGCATTTCGCGCAGGGCGCCTCGAGCGCGGGACTGGACACGAGCGAGGCGCTCGATTGCAGCGGCGCGTGGGGCGCGCTATTCGCGGACGCGATTGGCCGCGACGACATTGCGCTTCAATGCCTGGAATTCGTCTACGAAAACTTTCTGCTGACGAACCAGGAAATCCTCGAATCTTCAGCCTCCAATTCTTTCAACGAGACTTACGAGCAACTCACGCCGTTCAGCGGCTTTCAGCCCTATAACGACAGTGCGGGCGGGTATACCAACGCTCCCGCTTCGGTGTGGCAGGAAGGCACCTGGAGCGTGATTCTGGCGCTGCTGCGGCTCTATAACATCTCGGGTCTCGCAGCTTATTTTACGGAACTCGGCACGAGCCTGGACGCCGTGCTCGGATCGCTGATTGCGGGGCAAGTGACGGTGCTTTCAACCACGGGCAATGGGTCGCTCCTGGGCTACTCGCTCGCCTATCGCGACTTGCCCTATGAGTTTGAAGTGTGGCCGATGCTCGCGCCGACGGCGTGGATGTGGATTGTGGCGACGAATCCGTCGCTGCTGCTGACGGTGGCGAGCCAGCCTGCCGTCTTGCCCTACCTCATCATTCCCAACGGACAGAACCAGAGCGTGCGCGACGTGGATGGCGCAAGCTCGGTGGGACAGTTTACCGTGGAGTCGATCGATCCGAGCGGCGCGCTGAAGGCGCTGGCGGCGCAGGCCAATCTGTTAGGGCAGGTGGCGCAGTTGACGATGGGATTTCCCGGGCAGGCAGTGGGCGATTTCGTTCCGCTGCATACGGTACAGATCGCGCAGGTGGGATTTGACACGCGAGGGCGCGTGCAAATCCAGTGTGGCGACTTGCAGCGATTCTTTACCGGCGCGGTCTTGTGGGCGAATGGCGGTCCGGGCGAGTATCTGCCCGGCAACCCGACAACGCCACAGCCGATTGGCCCTTCCTGGCTGCCAAATAATTTCCAGTGTAGCGACTCGAATCCGCGCTGGGTGAGCGGCAATCCGCTCGATATCTATCTTGCGGCCATGCAAAACGAGTTGGGCGTGGGTCAGAATCCGGCGCTGGTGCCGGAGCTGGGGCAAGCAGGAAACGTTGAAGGCCTCGCAACCGCGAATCCCTTCTGGCAGCAGTATATTCCCGGCGAGCCGGACACGCTGATCAATCCCAATCAATATCTGGACGTGGCGACGATTCTTGCGCTGCGCGATGGGATGTTTTCGGGCGACTGGTTTGAGTTTAAGATCACGTCGCCCGTGTCGGCCAAAGGCTGGCTCGAAGACTATATTCTGAAGCCGCTCGGCCTCGTGACGATTGTTCCCTCGACCGGGGTGCTCTCGCTGAAGGCGATGAAGAACGCAGCATCGCAGTCGCCAGTGTTTTCATTCACGCAGAAGAACGTGATTGGTATCCCGCAGGTTTCGCGCGAGCCGCTGATTAACGCGCTGACCTCGCGCTTCGACGTGAACGATTCGCTGCAAACCACGGCGGCGCGCGCTTATAACAATCAAGTGACTTACGAGCAGCAGACTTCGATTTATCAGTTTCGACGCATTGCCACGCAGCAGGTGGAAGCCACGGGAATGCGGAGCGCGCGCGGAGCCTATTTGCGCAGCTTTTTGCTTGCGGATCGCACGTTTCGCCGCTACGCCTTCGAGACGCCTCACTACCAGGTGAAGGCGTTTCTCTCGAGCCTGATCGCTGAAATCGGAGACTATGTTGCGCTGACCCATCCCTTGATTCCTGACCTCAAGAGCGGGTTGGTGGGCATCACCAACGTGCTTTGCGAAGTGGTGGGACGGCAGACGAATTACGCGAAGGGCACGATCACCTTTGACCTTTTTGACACGCGATTTATGCAGTTGACGACGCCTTATGAGATCGCCCCGCTCGCCGACAGCATTCCCGCGTGGGGTGAAGCCACTCCAGCCGAGCGCGAGCAATATATGTTCATTTCGAGCGCGGCCACGGGAGGCGAAAATCCCGATGGCTCGCCGGGAAACACGATCTTTTGAACGGCAGTGACGAGAGA
>JASHTR010000028.1 GCA_030040455.1 Terriglobia bacterium
GGAGGCGCTCCGCTTTCTCCTCACCAGCAACCAGAAAAATTACTCTCGACGCCGCGTTGAGCACAGGCAGGGTGAGGGTTAGCCGCCACATTCCGAGCTTTTCCACCCAATTGGGGTACACCGCCCGCTGACGTTCTTCCAAGGCGGCCGAGCCCGGAAACAGCGAGGCGGTATGGCCGTCATCTCCCATGCCGAGAAAAATGAGATCCAGGCGCGGCCATTCATGGGCAGGAGTCCGAAGCGTTGTTCTCAGGTCTGCGGCGTAATCCGCCGCCGCCCCGTCACGGTCCGGCCGCTCAGCGATCATACGGTGAAAATGCTTGTCTGCAGCCGGGAGATGGCTGAGCATTGCCTCGCGCATCATCCGGTAATTGCTTTGCCCATCGCCGGGAGGAACGCAGCGCTCATCCACCTGAAAGAGCTGAACTCGATCCCACGGGATTTTAGTCGCAAATTCAGGGGCAGCCAGAAACTCATAAAAACGCTTTGGCGTGTGTCCCCCGGAGAGCGCTACACAAAATGGCTTGCCCTCCGGCTGGCCTCGGCTCGCAAGGCTTGAAAATTCCGTGGCCGCTTCACGGCTTAATTCATCAAGATTTTTGAAGACGCGAATAGCGGGTGCAGGCATGACAATCAAATCCGCAGTTCTGGCTTGGAATGGGGTGGCAGCCCCGGCGAGCTTTTTTCTGGCTTTTCCCCGGAGAAACGCAAAGCCCACGACGAATTAAAAGTCAAATTTGTTCCCGATCGTTCTTCGCAGCTTTGTCCAACCGCGTCATCTGAGGATAACCGAATTACAATTCCTGCCATTTACGGCCATCGCGCTCGATGAAAGCATCGGCCTCTGGCGGACCCCAGGTTCCGGCTTCGTAAAAGGAGAGGCCTTTTCTGCCGTCCTCCTTCCATCGGTTGAGCAACGGCGTCAGGAGCTCCCAGGCGAGGTCAACGAAATCGGCGCGGGTAAAAAGCATGGGGTCGCCCAACATGCAATCCAGCAGCAGGGTTTCATAGGCCGTGGTCTGAGGCGCCGCGCCGAAAGCATCTTCGTAACGGAAGTTCATGGTGACGGGCTGAATCTTCATGGTGGTTCCCGGAATTTTGGCGTTGAACATGAGAGACATGCCTTCGTCCGGTTGGATGTGGATACTCAGGTGATTGGGCTCAATGGACGTGGTCCCCGTGCCCCGGAACAGCAGGTGCGGAGCGCGGCGGAACTTGACGGTGATTTCCGAGATGCGCTTCGGGAGCCGCTTTCCAGCCCGCAGATAAAATGGGACGTCGGCCCAGCGCCAGTTATCCACAAAAAGCTTCAACGCCCCATAGGTTTCCGTGGTGGATTGTGGAGAAACCTTCGGTTCCGCGCGATAAGCCGGAAGCTTCTGCCCTTCGGTCCAGCCCTCCACGTATTGTCCCCTGACGGCAAACTCGCTCGGCCGATCCAGCGGAATCGCGCGGATGGCGCGCATCACCTGGGACTTCTCATCACGGACCGCCCCTGCCTCAAAGATGGCTGGCGGCTCCATGGTGATGAGGCTGAGGAGCGAGAGAACGTGGTTCTGTATCATGTCCCGCACCAGGCCAGCTTCTTCGTAGTAGGCGCCACGATTCTCAATGCCAATCTCTTCGGCCACCGCGATCTGCACGTGGTCAATGTAGCGGCGGTTCCAGAAAGGCTCAAAGATGCCATTGCCAAAACGAAAGACCAGCAGGTTCTGCACGGTCTCTTTGCCCAGATAGTGGTCGATGCGATAAACCTGATCTTCCTTAAATGCTCCATTGACAATGCCATTCAGCTCGCGGGCGGAAGTCAAATCGCGCCCGAAAGGTTTTTCAATCACAATGCGGGTCCACGTCTCACCTTGTTGTTTGGGCTGGGCAAGTCCTGTCGAGCCCAGATGGCCTACGATAACGGGGAAGAAACTGGGTGGCGTGGCCAGATAGATTAGCCGGTTTCCGCCTGTGCCACGCTGATTGTCCAGATGATCCAGCAAGCTCTTCAACTGGTCGTAAGCTGTTGGGTTGCCGAAATCGTCGGCAATATAGTGGACGTCCTGCGTGAAATCGTTCACGGCCTGGTAATCAGAGGACGGGACGTCGAGATATTTCTTTACCGCCTGCTGCATCTTGTCGCGGAAAGTCTCGCTGGTGTAAGGAGTCTTGGCGCACCCGATCACGGAAAAGCCTTTTGGCAGCAGTCCCGCCCGCGAAAGATAATAGAGCGCGGGCACCAGTTTGCGCTCAGTCAAGTCGCCGGAAGCGCCAAAAATCACCATCACACAAGGTGCTGGGACCCGCTGCGCGCCAGAGGGCTGAGATTCGGTCAATTCCTTTTCCTTGGTTTCGGGCATAAAAATCATTCTCTCCGCAACATCTCGTGCGCTTTCGCCACGACGTTCGTCTTGGTAAATCCAAACTTTTCGGCCAGCACTTTATAAGGCGCGGAAGCGCCAAAACGATTCATGCCAATCACCGCGCCCTGGCTTCCGACGTAGCGTTCCCAGCCGAACGGCGAAGCCGCTTCAATCGCCAGGCGTAAGGTGAAGCGCTCCGGGAAGACTTCCTTCCTGTAACTCTCAGACTGCTTTTCGAATAACTCCCAGCTCGGCATACTTACCAGACGCGCGGCAACACCTTCGGACTTGAGCTCCTCGAACGCCTCCACCGCTACAG
>JASHTR010000356.1 GCA_030040455.1 Terriglobia bacterium
CAATCTCAATAACACGCTTGATTTCGTCCATCGATTCGACGCGAAGCCGCTTTTCCGCATGGGCGGGGGAAATGGCAAGCCGGCGCTCCCGTCCGAAATCCGCGAAGACGGGCGCGTGGAGCGAACACAAGCTGACTCCACGGTCGATGAACCACTGCGCCACGTCGCGGACGTGACGTAGATCGCGATAGTCGAGATGCTGGCGGTCCGCGTAAATTTCAACCTGCCGGATGCCCGCCTCAAAAATCTGATCGAGAATGTGCGAGCTCAGGCGCTGGCTGGCAAAAAGATAGGTTGAGAGTCCAATCTCCATCAGTAGCCCACCGCCTCTCCGTTTCCACGCGGGTCGGCGGCTCCAAACCGCCAGCCCGTTCGAGGATCAACCTCGACCGCCTCGCATTCCCCGATGCTCCGGACGAACTCCACCTTATAGCCCGCCTGCTCGAGGCGCGCGATGGTGTCCGCCGAGAAGCCGAAACGCTCCAGAAACAGCTTATCCGGCATCCACTGATTATGAAAGCGCGGCGCGGCCACGGCGCGCAGAACGTCCATTTTATAGACCAGGACGTTGAGAATCACTTCCATGACGGTATTGATGATGGTCCCGCCGCCCGGCGAGCCGAGCACCAGGCGCGGCTCGCGGCCTTCAAGGACGATGGTGGGCGTCATGGAGGAGAGCGGTCGCTTGCGCGGCTGAATGGCGTTGGCTTCGCCTTGAATCAGCCCAAACATATTCGGCGAGCCGGGCTTGCTCGTGAAATCGTCCATCTCATCGTTCAGCAGAAATCCGGCGTTATCCACCGTGACTCCACTGCCGTAGCCGTTGTTGAGCGTATAGGTGTTTGAAACAACGTCGCCTCGCCCATCGACCACCGAAAACTGCGTCGTATTGCCCGACTCAAATGCCTGCGGATGCCCGGCGCCCACCGGGGCGTCCGGCCGGGAGTTCCGGATTTCCCGTCGAAGCACGGCCGCGTATTCCGGGCTGGCGAGGCCCGCAATCGGGACGGAAACGAAGTCCGCGTCACCCAGATAGGCGGCGCGGTCCGCATAGGCGCGGCGCATGGCCTCCACAATCCAGCGCATCGAGTTGTAAGACTCCGGCTCGCCGAGATCGATCGGATTGAGGATATTCAGCATCTCAACCAGCGCCACGCCGCCCGAGCTCGGCGGCGGCACGGTCAGGATGGTATAGCCGCGGAAATGCCCCTCCAGCGGCTTACGAAGTTTTGCCCGATATTGGGCCAGATCCTGAAGGGTGATGATACCTCCCAACCGTTTTTCGGTATGGACAATATCTTTTGCGATCCCCCCCTCGTAAAACGCGCGAGGGCCACGCTGCGCGATTCGCTCGAGCGTGCTCGCGAGCTCGGGCTGCTTGAAAATATCGCCCGGCTGGTAAGCGCGCCCGTCTCGCAAATAAATATGGCGCGAATTGGAGAATTTAGAAAGCAGGCCTTCGTGCTCGCGCAGAGACTGGCTGAGCCAGTAACTGACCGGAAATCCCTCCCGCGCGAGACGAATGGCCGGAGCCATCACCTGCGGGAGGCTGAGCTTGCCATAATCCTTTTCCGCGAGCGCGAGGCCCGCCACCGTTCCGGGCACGCCCGAAGAAAGCGCTCCCACCGTGCTCCGGCCGGGGATCACGTCGCCTTTCGCGTCCAGATACATATTCGGCGAGGCGCTGCCGGGCGCTTCTTCGCGGTAATCCACCATCACCGCCTGCCCGTTGGCCATCCGAACGAGCATAAAGCCGCCGCCGCCGATGTTTCCGGCAAACGGGTAAGTGACCGCCAGGACAAAACCCACCGCGACGGCCGCATCGACGGCATTGCCGCCTTTTCGGAGGATCTCCAGGCCCGCGCGGGAAGCCAGCGGCTCACTCGTCACCACCATCGCATGCTTTGCGGCGACCGGCTCGTAGGCGAAGGCAGCAGGGATGAGAATCAGAAGGAGAAGAACGTAGCGCGCAGGACGTAGGGCATAGACTGTAGAGCGCATCAGGCTTCTTTACCACAAGACGCAGAGAGCACGGAGCAAGCGCGGACCTGCTGTTCAAGGTCCGCGGTATTTCGTTGGTGAACAGCACAAAAGCCGCAGACCCCCAAACGGGTCTGTGCCACCCGGCTCGTTATGCAAACTGATTGAGGTCGATGCCGGAGTTCCAGGTCATATCCATGCCTGCCAGCTCATCCCACGCGAGCTCTCGCCCCAGGTAGGCTGCTTCGCGGGCCAGCATCGCGCTAAGGGTTGATTCGGCGCCCAGGGCCGCCTGATTGTGGAATTTTCCGCTTACGATGCTGTCGACGAAGGATTTGAACTTCTGCGGGTCTGCCTGCGCGAGGTTGTCGTGGAAAGCACCCGTAGCGGAAAATTGCCCCTGCCCCGCGGCGGGAGAAGCGGCTGCGCCACTCCAAGGCTCTTCCCCGTAGATTGCGACGGGCCCGGAATAATGCCACTCGGAAACGCCCTTGCTTCCGAAGAATCTCGATGCCACATCCCACCACCCTTTATCAAACTGGGTGGAACCGAAGTTGATGGTAACGTTGTTGGGATAATAATAGATCACATTATAGTGCCCGTAAACGTTACCGGTGTCCGGTTTCACTTGCCGGCCGCCCGTGGCAACGGCCTTCAGGGGGCGCGCCTTCAGCATCCAGTTGAACGTGTCGATGACGTGGATGTTCTGCTCCACAATAATGTCTCCGGAAAGCACCCGGTCATAAATCCAGTTGCGGATGCGCAGCTCGTCCGGCGAAGCGTTGGGCCAATTGGGGCGCTTGATAAACGTTGCGTAATAATAAGCCTCGCCACAGGCAATGGTTCCCAGGGCACCCGCCTGGATGCGCTGGGCGAGCTCAACGAACGGCGGCGCTTTGCGCAGCTCGAAGCCTACTTCAAGGCTGAGACGCCCCTCCGCCTTCCTGCCGACGTTGATGACGCGCTTCGCGCCGTCGACGTCGACGGAGACGGGCTTTTCGCAGTAGACGTGCTTGCCCGCGTCGACGGCCGCTTCCAGATGCCCGGGATGAAAGTAGGGCGGCGTCGTAACGAGGACGATATCCACATCCTTGTTCCCGGCAATCTGCTCGTAGGCGTTCGGGCCGCGAAACATTCGCGACCTTTCCACGCCCGCGTATCCCTTCTGCTCGGCGATCGAGTCAAAGTGCGCCTTTGCTTTATCAAGCTGATCCTGGAAGAGGTCGCCCAGCGCGATCACGCGTACCGGGGTTTCAGTGGAGAGCACGGTGGCATCGTGGGTTCCGCGGCCGCCGCAGCCCAGCAGCCCCAGGCGCAGCGCGGAGTTGGCCGCAGTGCCCCGCACGAGCTGAGGCTTGATGAGCATCAACCCCGCAGCGCCCGCGGCCGCGGTGGCAACAAACGTTCTCCGATTGATTCCCTGCTTTTTTTCCTGACTCACGGGATTGCCTCCTTATCCTGATTGAAGACGGATACAATATCATAACGAATGCTCGGAAGGGTACGCCCTTCTGTGACATGATGGAGATGGGAGGCAAACCGATGAACGAGCTCGGGGTGGCTGTAGTCGGAACCGGCTGGGTTTCCGGAGAGCACATTCGCGCGTTCAAGGAGAACCCCCATACGGAAGTGAGGGCCATCGTCAGCCGCGACCGGAATCGCGCTCACGCCAAAGCGGAGGAATACGGCCTGCAAAATTGCCGCGGCTACGACCACATCGAAGAGATGCTGGACGCCCCCGGCATCCAGATTGTCTCCATCTGCACGCCTCACCATCTTCACGTCGAGCAGGCCGCGGCAGCCGCGGCAGCGGGCAAGCATCTCGTGCTGGAAAAACCGGTAGCTTTAAACCTGGAAGGCCTGCGCCGTCTCGAGGCCGCCGTCCGCGAAGCGAAAGTAAAAACCGTGGTCAGTTTCGTTCTGCGGTGGAACCCGCTGTTCCAGACGATTCGAGCGCTGCTCGCCGAGGGCGTTGCCGGGCGTCTTTTCTACGGCGAGATTGATTATCTCCACGGCATCGGTCCCGGGTACGGGCAGTATGAATGGAACATCAAGAAGGAAATTGGAGGCAGCAGCCTGCTGACGGCCGGCTGCCACGCCGTGGACGGGTTGAGGTGGTTTTTTGGAAAGGAAGCCGTGGAGGTGACCGCCTACGCCAACACCAGCGCGGCGAATCCGCTCCATTACGAATACGCGCCGAATAGCGTGACGCTGGTGAAGTTTGAAGATGGGGCGATGGGCAAGGTGGCGTCTTCGATTGAAGCCGTCATGCCCTATACTTTTAACATCGAGCTGCTGGGAGACGGGGGCGCCATCCGCAACAACCAGGTCTTTTCGAAACGATGGGTCGGACAAACAGGATGGGCGACCATTCCCACCATTCTGCCCGATAGCGGAGACGTCGCGCACCATCCCTTCCAGGAGGAAATCAATCATTTTGTCGATTGCGTGCTGAGCGGCCGCGAATCCTGCGCCAACCTTGAGGACGCGGCCCGGACGCACGAGATTTGCTTTGCCTCGGAAATCTCCGCGAGGGAAAATCGCCCCGTCCGGTTGCCGCTGAAAGCAGGTTGAAAGCTCAAAGTCGAAAGCGTGGACGAATTACCCCTTTCGACCCTCGGCTTCAGACGTTCAACTCATTTTTTACGTTGAGGTTTTTGCGTGACGCCTTCAGGAAGAAGGACGAGCCTTTTTATTGCCGGAGGCTGCGGGGGCCGCGAGGACAATAATTTGATCCACCGTGCGATGGCCGCCTCTTTGCTCGTAGTAGACGATGACGTTGGTGCCGGGGGTTAGCGCCGCCAGGCTCAGCCTTGCGCCTCCGATGGCAGAAACTTTCATCTTCTTCCTGATCGGAAAAATCGCGCTGTTCTCTCCCGCCGCCACGTTCAAAATGTGCTGCTTGCGGTCAAGGTTTTGAATGAGGCCCGTGAAGGCCTGGCGCGTGGGCCCGCTCGAAGTGTTTTTGCTAACGCCTGGAACCTTGGCGTGATCTCCGAGCTGAGCTCGCGCCGGAGGCGTAAAAAGAAGGATGCAGGCTCCGAAGGCCGGAGCCATCCACCGTAGCGGAAGAAGCCGCGACTTTGTTGCTCTTGCGCAGGTCGTTTTCATGGGACACTCACCGTGCCGGGTCACGTCAAAGTCGCGTCGGTATGGAGTGCGGGAGCTTGCTCCCGCTTTCC
>JASHTR010000357.1 GCA_030040455.1 Terriglobia bacterium
TATTCAGCGGTGAGAAGCGCCAGGCCGGTTCCATCACTCAGCGATGCCACACTTTCTACCACTCCTTTGCCGAATGTGGATTCGCCGGTAATGAGGGCACGGTCATGATCCTGGAGCGCCGCCGCAACCACTTCCGCCGCACTGGCTGTGCTGCGGTTAACCAGTACAATTAAAGGCACGGTAAGACGCAAGGGAGCCTCGATGGTTATATAGGTTTTTTCGGCGACGCTACGGCCACGCACCGTGAGCACAACCGATTGGGGTTTGAGAAATAAACTACAGACGCCGATGGCCGAGGCCAGCAATCCCCCGGGATTGTTGCGCAGGTCGAGGATAAGTCCTTTCAAATGGGAGCTATCCAGCTTGTTGAGCGCCTGGACGAGCTCCTGAGGCGTTTTGGCTTCGAACGACGCAATGTGGATATAGCCAATACCGGGCGAATAAGGAAAGGCGATATCAACCGTCGGCAGGTTCACCTCTGCCGGCGTCATGCGGATATCCTGCGGGGTTTCGTCGCCGGGCCTCAGGATGCTCAGGTGGACGGGACGAGCGCGAGACTGCTTTAATAAATTTATAAGATCGCGGAAACTGAGCTGGTTGAGCTCGACGCCGTTGACCGCAAGAATCTGGTCGCCGGGTCCAAGCCCCGCCCGCCACGAGGGTGAGCCTTGCTGCGTCTGGATCACCATCACCCTTTGCGGTTGCACGTAGAGAATGGAGCCAAAGCCCAATGCCTCGCCGCGCGTCTCTTCCTGGAGCATCATATACTGGTCGCGATCGAAAAATGAGGAAAAGGGGTCGAGCGAGGAGAGCATCCCGCGAACTGCGCCTTCCAGGATCAGCCGGTCAGGGTCGAGGGCGCCCATGTAATTCCGTTCGAGCGCTTCATAGACTTTCGCAAACTTCAAACTTTGTTGGGTTACTTCGTCCGATGGAATTCCGCTCTGCGCGTGAAGCGGAAGGATGCAGCAAAGCGCGCATCCCACCACGAGAAGTGAGAGACGGGCAAGCCGTTTGAGCTTTTCCTCGTTCATCGGGTTTCGCTCTCAGTATATCGTGAATTGCGCCTCCTTTCGGGATTGCGCCTTGCGCTCCACGCATGGTTGGCGAGCGCCCTGGCAATGCATAGAATTTCCTTTGCATTCATGGTACTCTGCGAACCTCGCCGGCGCTACGATGCGAGTCCATGGATTGACGGACTCCCATCAACCTCCACGGCTTAAAGAGACCCGCTCCAGGCGTCATTAACCTCGCCTCGCCATGGAAGCGTGCGAAGAGCTGAACTTATGAAAATCGAGTCGGAGTGGCCCGCGGCGAAAGCAGGGCTGGAAGCGAAACTGAGATTCACGATCCATGGAGATGAAACCTGATGACATCACCGCGTTATATTAAACTGATTCTGGTGCTCAGCATCTTCGCGCTGGTGCCGGCTCCTACCCGGACCGGCAAGCTTGTGTGGCGTCTTCTAAATCCTTTCTACGCGAGGCCGACGATGGCAAACCCTGCTCCTTCTTATGCGACAAAAATCGAAAAAACCCAATACAACGGCTGGGACGTCTATCGTCTGACGAACGGAATTATAAGCCTTTATATTGCCCCGGAGCTTGGCGGGCGCGCGATTCAGCTTGAATTGGGCGATCAGGGACTTTTCTTTGTGAACGAAAACCTGGCCGGCAAGGTTCTTCCCGAAAGCGAGAATAACGTGAAATCCGGCTGGGCGAATTATGGCGGCGACAAAGTCTGGCCGGCCCCCGAAGGATGGACGAGCGACAGGGAATGGCCAAGCATTCCTTACTACATCCTCGATGGCAGCAAGTTCGCCTTCGCCGTGGTGAAGGACACGGCTGCGGAGGTTGCCGTGCGGGTGACCAGCCCTCCGGACCCTCGCACTGGAGTGCAATTCGAGAGGACCTTTCACGTCGTCGCAGGCTCGACCCGTGTCACGGTGGAGCAGGTGATGAAGAACATCAGCCAACGGCAAATCCGGTGGGGTATTTGGCACGTGCTCCAAAACAACGCCGCGGATGCGACCGACCCGACAAAGCCGAATCCCAAGCTTCATATGTATATTCCAATCAATCCTCATAGCATGTTCCCCAAAGGCTATTACATTGCCTATGGTGATGCGCTGCATCCAAGCTATCGTGTGACGGATGACGGCCATATGTTGCGCGTGCATTACCTTTATCGCGTTGGCAAAGTGGCCCTCGATTCGAGCGAAGGGTGGTATGCAGTGGTCAATGGGCAGAAGAATATTGGATACGTCGAGAATTTCAAGTATTTTCCCGGCGTGGCTTATCCCGATAATGCATCGATCGAATCCTGGAACGACGGGCCGGGGACCATCTCGCGCGGCCCCTATTTCCAGATGCTCCCTGACAACCTGGAAAAGACACCCTACTTCCTGGAAGCGGAGGTCATCAGTCCCTTTGCGACGCTCGACCCCGGTGATCGATACGAATTTACGGTGCACTGGTCGCCGACGAGCGTGACCAATCCCATTGTCAAGGCGGTGTGGGCAGGCGCCGTCAGCCAGCCGCTTACGGCAAGCATCGAAGGCTCGGTGGCGAGGCTGAAAGGGGTTTTTGGCGTGTTTCTTCCCGGCGAGTTGGTAGCGAACTTTTACTCGGTGATGGGAGAAGTGCTAAGCGAGCAGGCCCTCCAGGCTGTGGACCCGCGTCAGGTGGTCCGGCTGGATAAGACGGTTTCCCTGCCTCCGGATACATTTCGTGTAAGCGTCTTCGTTCGTGATGCCGAGGGTAACAATCGCGGATTTTTGGGCAATGTCGTCTTGAAGTAGTGGGGAAGCGCAGACTTCGTGCTTTTCGAAGTCTGCGGTTGTTCCATAGGAACTCAAGGACAAGCCGCAGAGTTTCCAAAGGCAGGAAACTCTGCATTGCAAGCTCGTAAATGCTCGCCTTTTTAGCCAGCTTTTGAAGCGTGCACTTCCGGGCGGAGCGAGGAATCCCGGTCTGTGCGCGTGCCGACGAAGGGGCAAGGCGAGATTCCTCGTCGCTTCGCTCCTCGGAATGACATTGGGTTGCAGTCGGTAGGCTGCGCTACCCTTTGTTCATATTATTCGTGCACAACCCCTGACAGGAAGATGAATGAAAGCACTCGTTAAATGCAAAAGCGAGCCCGGACTCTGGCTGAAGGAAGTCGAGCAGCCCTCAATCGGGATCAACGACGTGCTCATCCGCATTCTGCGCACCGGCATTTGCGGCACGGACCTTCACATCTACGAGTGGAATGACTGGGCGCAGAAGACAATCCCCCCGTCACTCGTCATCGGGCATGAGTTTGTCGGTGAAATCGTCGAGGTGGGCGCGAACGTGGCCGACTTTTATCCCGGGGAAATGGTAAGCGGCGAGGGGCACGTGGTTTGCGGTCGCTGTCGGAATTGCCTGGCAGGGCGGCGTCACCTGTGCGCCCGCACGCAGGGGGTGGGGGTGAACCGACCCGGCGCGTTTGCGGAATACATCGCGCTTCCCATGACCAACCTCTGGCGGCACCACGCCGGCATCGACCCGGACGTGGCTGCCATTTTTGACCCCTTCGGCAATGCCGTGCATACGGCATTGTCTTTTCCGGTGCTGGGCGAAGACGTGATTATTACGGGCGCCGGGCCAATCGGGCTGATGGCCGGCGCCGTCGTCCGGCACGCCGGGGCTCGTTACGTGGTGATTACGGACGTGAACCCTCACCGGCTAGAGCTTGCCCGAAAGATGGGCGTCACGCTGGCGCTTAACCCCCGGGACCGAAGCCTCGCCGATGCGCAAAAAGAGTTGGGCATGTCCGAGGGTTTTGACGTAGGACTCGAAATGTCCGGAAACACCTCAGCCTTTCGGGAAATGCTCGCCAACATGAGCCACGGCGCCAAGATTGCCATGCTGGGCATTCCTGAGGAGGAGATGCCCATCGACTGGCGAGCCGTCATATTTAATATGCTGACCCTGAAAGGAATCTACGGACGGGAGATGTACGAGACGTGGTACAAAATGACGGTGATGCTACAGTCCGGTCTTGACATTCGCCCTGTCATCACCCACCACTTCCACTTCACAGAGTTTCAGAAAGCTTTTGAAGTGATGGAGAGCGGTGAATCCGGCAAGGTGATTCT
Organism: Terriglobia bacterium; assembly: GCA_030040455.1. Lineage (GTDB taxonomy): Bacteria > Acidobacteriota > Terriglobia > UBA7540 > UBA7540 > RH2-MAG17b. The sequence goes on from JASHTR010000357.1 coordinate 4,121, forward strand.
GAATTGGGATTGAAAGGCGCTAGGCGGGCAGCCCTAGCAACCTGCACGCATTTTCGTAATAGACCTTCTTGAGAACCGAGTCGGGCAGTCGCAGGCCGTAAATGCGCCACCGGCCCTGCGGAGGCACAGGGGATGGCGCGTAATCAAAATATTCGTCCTCCGTTTCAAGGAACCGGAAGTAAATCTCGTAAAGCCTATCTGCGTAAATCTGCTGTGGCACGCTCTCGGCATGGGGCGTGGCATCGGTCCCAAACAGAATGCGGTCCTGGTATTTATCGAAAAACCTGCGGCTGGCCCGCGGCTGACGACCGAGCTCGCCAATGCGCGCTGCAATATCGACGTGCATGTTGGGAAACCGCTCCAGACATTCGGAAACGTAAGCGAGATTTTCCGCGTCGTTGCCCACGTGCAAGGCGACAAATTGCGTTTTAGGATGCCGGGCGAACAACCGGTTTCTGGCCTCCAGAAGCTCAGCATTGCCCGGAAAATCGCCGCCGCAGAATGACCAGTCCGGGTGGTTGTCCAGCTCTTCAAAGCGCTCGTTGAAGCGATCGGCTGGAAGGAAGAAGGCCTCCGGGTCGGAGACGTGGATGGCCACCGGCATGTTCAATCCCGCGCAGGCTTCCCACATCGGATCGAAGCGCCGGTCGTCAACTTTCACCAGAGCCCCTTCCGTGATTCTTTCGCGCAGGTAAAGCCCGAGCGTCTTCAGCACCTTTAATCCCCTCGCTCCCGCCTCGTGCGCCCGCTCGATCTGGTTCGCCTGGAATTGGCTGTAATTGGGTTCTGTGAATTGTCCCCACCACGGCTCGGTAAAAACAAAGAACCTGCCGGGATGTGCAGTCTGAAATGTTCGGATCGCCTCTTCCAGGCCTTGGCCTACACCACCGGTCACATTCACCAACGTGCGGATGTTCTTTCGCTCC
>JASHTR010000358.1 GCA_030040455.1 Terriglobia bacterium
TATACGCATTATTTTGTGCGACCAACTTACGAGGAGGATTGCCATGAATCAAGCGAGTTCACGAAGAGAGTTTTTCAAATGGAGCGGTGGAATGGCCATGGGTCTCGCCGCGACGAGCTGTGCTGGGTCCACGGAACGCGAGGCCGCAGGCGGCACGGACTACTACGGCAAGTTGGGCGTCACGAAGATTATCAACGCCGCGGGAACATACACGGTCCTGACGGCGTCCATCATGCCGCCTTCCGTTCAGGAGGCTATTGCGGTGGCCTCGAAGCATCCGGTGCGGCTGCTGGAGTTACAGCAAAAGGCGGGAGAATATATCGCACGGCAGCTCCGTTGCGAGGCGGCGCTGGTGAGTGATGGCGCGGCATCGGCGCTGACGCTTGGCACCGCCGCCTGCATCACCCGAGCGAACCAGCAGGCCGTTCTCCACATCCCCACCGACATGACGGGATTGAAGAACGAAGTCCTCGTCCAGAAGGCCCATCGCTACGATTACGATCACGCGCTTCGCAACTGCGGCATCAAGTTCGTCGAGGTGGTCACACTGGATGATTATCAAAAGGCTTTCACCGCGAATACCGTGATGGCGCATTTCTTCAACGCCGCCGAGGGCGGCCAGATCAGCCGCGAGGATTGGATTCGCGTGGCCCACCAGCACAACGTGCCGTGTTTTAACGACGCCGCAGCCGATGTGCCGCCGATTTCCCGGTTATGGGAATATACCCAAATGGGATTTGATCTGGTCACGTTCTCCGGAGGCAAGGGAATGCGAGGTCCCCAAAACTCAGGGTTATTGCTTGGGCGAAAAGAGCTGATTGAAGCTGCTGCCAACAACAACAACCCCTTTTCAGACACCGTAGGCCGCGGGATGAAGGTGTCAAAAGAGCAGATCGTGGGCATGGTCGCCGCGGTCGATTGGTTTTTGAGCCAGACGGATGAGGGGATGGAAAAGGAATTTCAGCGACGCGCGGACGTGATCTCCGACGCTTTAAGGGATATTCCCACGGTGAAGGCCCAGGTGTTTGTGCCCGCGGTGGCCAACCACGTGCCCCATCTGCTGATCCGCTACAATCAGGCGCGCCTGAAGATTTCCCCGCGCGAGGTTGCGGAGAAACTGCGTCAGGGAACCCCCAGCATCGAGCTCAATCCGGCTACCGGCAGCACTTCAGCCAGCGCCGGGCTGCCCACGGACGAAAACACCATCGTGGTGGGTGTGTGGATGCTTCAGCCCGGCGAAGCCACGGTTGTCGCCCAGCATTTGCGTCAAGTCCTGCTTGAAGCAAGCAAAGCGTGAAAAGCTGTACCGGCACTGCTTGCCGCGCCCGATGTAGCGGGCGCGGCAAGCAGCGCCCCTACGCCAGCACATCAATATTTTCTCAGCACTCCAATGACGCGGCCTTGCACCTCGACTCCCGCCGCGGGAAGGATAATGGGATCTATCTGAGAGTTGGCGGGTTGGAGCCGCACCTTGCCGTCCGGCTCTTTGAAGAAGCGCTTCAGCGTGGCTTCCGCTTCTTCGACCAAAGCCACCACGATCTCACCGTTTGCTGCCTCGTGGACGCGCTCGACCAGGATGTAGTCGCCATCGCAGATGTGATCGTCAATCATTGAGTCGCCTTTCACTTTGAGCACGAAGATCTCCCCGGCGCGATTGGAAAAATCGCCAAAGGAAAACGTCTCGGAGGTGGGGAATGCTTCCACCGGCCGGCCAGCGGCAATTCTGCCGAGCAGCGGAAACTCCAGAGACGATGGCAGGGCTTGGGGCTCAAACGGCAAGGAACGCCGCCGGCTCTTTCGGGATTCGAAAGGAACGGGGCCCGGGAGCGCGATCACGTCGATGGATCGGCTCCGGTTATATCCGCGCCGAATGAAACCTTTCCTTTCCAGGTTCTCGACGTGCTTGTGAACGGTCGCCAGCGAGGAAAGGCCGAGCGATTCGCCGATTTCCTCGAAGCTCGGGGAATAGCCCTTCCGGGTAATAAAGTTCACCAGCAGATCCAAAACCTGTTTCTGCCGCCGCGTTAACGCCATCTTCAATCCTCCTGCCGTCGAGAAAGACACTTCGCCCATGATAGACGAACAAAAGGCGAAAATCAACGGGCGTCAACGGTAGGTTTAACGAAATGACGGCGAAATTCCTCCGCGCGCTTGCGCAACTCCAGCCAACTGAAGAAAACGTTTGGCGTTTGAAGCCAAACTCCGAACCAGCGGGCAATCTCCAGCTTTTCAGAGCGCTTTTCAAGGCTCACCCTTGGATTCGCTGCAAGGCCTTCCGCCCTGCGACGGCCAAGAAGCAATATCTCGCGAACCACCCTCATGCCCACGCGATCGTTCACCTCCTGGTAGGCGCGATAAGCCGCATCCAGGTTGCGGATGGAGGCTTCGGCGTCCTGGAGGTCATGAAAGCGCAGGAGGCCTTTTAAGCAATCGGCGTAAGGCTCAGGGATGGATGTGCCCATGTTGTATTTCCTCGAGTTCGCGGCGCGAGCGCTGCACGTTACGTTCATGTTCGGCCAGAGTATCGGCGAAATAATGGCCGCCATGATTGTTGCTCACGAAATAGAGCGCGGCGCCGGGGGCCGGATGGAGGGTGGCGCGGATGGAGGCGGCGCCGGGACTGCAAATAGGCCCGGGAGGCAGTCCCGCATGCAAATAAGTGTTGTAAGGGGAGGGAATCGCAAGATCGCTCTGCGTAATCGGACCATTAAAAGGGTCAGCGGTTCCACGCTCGAGACGCACGGCATAAATCACGGTGGGGTCGCACTGGAGCAGCATGTTTTTTTCCAGCCGGCGCGTAAACACGCCGGCAATCCGGGAGCGTTCTTCCGGATTCGGAGTCTCTTTCTCAACCAGGGAAGCGAGCGTCAGCAGGTGGTGCAAGCTTTCACCTTGAAGGTTCGCCCGAAATTCCGAATTGAACACTTGCCGAAAGCGCCCGAGCATCGTCTCGATCGCGACAGAAACGGGAACGCCGCGGGGGAAGCGGTAAGTGTCGGGGAAGAGATAGCCTTCCAGTGTTGTCGCCTGCGGATCGAGATCGCGGATGGCGGCCGCATCGAGGGTTGCGACAAGAAAGGCCTGCGGGTCAAGTCCTAGATCGTCATGGAAGATTCGGGCCATGTCAAAACGGTCCGAGCCTTCAGGAATAACGACGGTGTGGAGATAAACTTCGCCTCGCGCCAGCTTCCAATAGATCTCGGAGACGCTGAGAGGTCGGTCAAAAAGATATTCGCCGAATTTGAGGGTTTCGTGATGACGTCGCCCGAGCCAATACCGCAGCAGGAAGGGCAACCGATGAGCCACGACGCCGCTGCGAGCCAGATGGTCGGCCACTTCCGTCGCGCGCGCGCCGCGCGGGATGGTGAGAATCACGTTCCCGGGGTATCCGCGATAAGGGGAGTAAAGTTCTTTCGCCAGCCAGCCTCCAGCGACCAGCGCCAGGATGACGACGATGATGACAAGCCATTTCTTCATGATTTGCCCGCATCGCCTTCCCGTAAGCGTAGAGCGTTGTCCTGCCCGTCAAGATAACTTTGGAGGATTAAAGCGGCGGCAACACGATCCACCGCCCGCCGACGCCGGGCAAGACTTACGCCGGAATTCCGAAGCACGCGAAGGGCTTCCGCGCTGGTAAGCCGTTCATCCCAGAGCCTGACCGGGCAACTCACCTTCACGCGCAATTTTGCCGCGAATCCTTCCACTCGCTCCGACATGGCGTTCGGCGAGCCATCCTTGCTGAGGGGATTGCCAAGGATGATTTCACGGACAGAATATTCTTCGACGAGCGCTTCGAGTACCGAAAGATCAGACGCGACGTTCCTCCGCTCGATCGTGGGCAGCCCTTGCGCCACTACGCCCAGCGGATCAGACACAGCCACACCCAAACGCCTTAGCCCAAAGTCGATGGCCATGATTCGTCCGGGCACGTTTTTTCTCGGCGAACAGCCATCAGTTTTCAGCCATCAGACGTCAGCGGGGAAACGCTACGCCGAAAGCCGTTAGCTGGCGGCTGATCGTTCTACTCATGCCGAAGCCGGTTTGGGAACCGCCGGGGCCAACTCAAATGCCGCCACTTCACACTGAAAGCCTTCGCGTTTGTGGCTACCGTCGCAAAAGGGCTTGTTTTGAGAATGGCCGCAGCGGCACAAGCTGATCGCTATCCGGCCTCCAAGGCCGAAGGCATTCCCATTCTGATCGACGATTTCAAAGTCTCCCTCGATTCGCAAAGGGCCGTTATCTCTAACCGTGATTCGCGCTGCTGGCACGTTCGTTTCTCCTTTACTTCCAATATAACCTGCCCGGAAGGACCGCGACCAGGATGCCAAGGAAGACCAATGAAATTGCGCCATGCAAAATCATCCAATTCTTTCGCGGCACCCAAAGCTGCCTTCGGACAAAGCGGCTTGTGCGCCTGTAGGTAATCGCATGCAGAACAATCAGGCAGAGGACGAGGATCGCCTTGGCCTGGAACCACGTGGCATGGAGGTAGTAGGCGGGCTGCGGAGAAACCAGAAGGACGCCCGTCACAATAGTGATGACCGCTCCAGGGTTGGCTATGCCCCTGAGCATCCTCATCTCCGCAAGGCCGAGTGCGGCGCCGGCTTCCGGTGAGCTTTCCAGGGCGTGCTGGCCCAACATGGCCGTGGCTACCAGGAGCCCGCCGATCCAGAATACCATGCCCACAACGTGAAACAAGATAACCCACGCCATCATATGCTTACTCCTCCTCTCAATTCTCTTATTGACATTGAGGCCAGCAATTTTATAATCGCTAAAGATTCCTTCTTAAGCGAGGAGCATCCACCCGAGCGCCCGTGAGCAGTAATTCGAACCATCAAAGTGCTTGCTCTGCCGAGCCGGTCGTTCTGACGATTGCGGGGTTTGACCCGTCCGGCGGGGCTGGAGTCTGCGCCGACTTGAAAACGTTCGCCGCCCACAACTGTTACGGCGTGGCTGCACTCACCGCCTTAACCGTGCAAAACACCCAGGGCGTAAGCGCCGTCTACCCGGTGGCTGCGGCGGAATTGCGCGAGTGCGCGAAGGCGCTGCTCGAAGACGGACGCATTTGCGCCATCAAGGTTGGAATGCTGGGCGACCGCGCCAACGCCGAGGCGGTGAAGGAAATCCTTTCCCATGCGAATGCCCTCCCCGTCGTCCTCGATCCCGTCTTGCGGTCGGCGAGCGGCCGCGACCTGCTGGATGCCGGGGGCTTGAGCGTGCTGCGAAACGACCTGCTGCGACTCGCCACCGTCATTACTCCTAACCTCCTCGAGGCATCTCTTCTGGCCGGCATAAAGGTTGAAAACGTGGAGGAG
>JASHTR010000359.1 GCA_030040455.1 Terriglobia bacterium
CGAACAGCGCTGCCGTTTACTGAGCGACGTGGATCAAACGTTCTATTCAGCGCTGGGCGCCCAGGAGCTGGTGAAGCTACGGCAGCAACTCCTGAAAATCACCCTCGATGCGGTGGAGACGGCCCGCCAGCTTGCGAATGTGGGACAGGCGGACGAGCCGGACGTTTTGCAGGCGGAAGTCGAGGCAGAGCAGGCGAAAGTTGATTACGTGACGGCGCAGATGAATTACATCCAGGCTTTCGATATCCTGGCGGATACCGTCGGAAAGCCGGATCTGGCGGTCTCGCCGCTGGAAGGCAGTCTCAGCAACTGGCCCGAGATCGACCCGGGGCAAATCCTCGAAACGATCCTTCGCGACAGCCCTTCAGTGAAACGGGCCCAGGAAGCTGTGGCGCGAGCTGAGGTGCGGCTTCGCAGCGCCAGGCGGGAAATCATTCCTGACCTTCAGTTGCGCGCCGGTGTTCAGCAAGATAATGAGGCACTGAATGAAGCCTTAAGCCGGCAGACGCCGGTCGGGGTGATCGGCTTTGCCTCGGTGGGCGTCAATATTCCGATCTTCAATCGCAACCAGGGAAACGTGGCTGCTGCAAGGCTGGAGCTGGAGAAGGCGCGCGAGGAAGTCACTCGCGTGCAATTGTTCCTTCGGCGAAGCGCGGAGCCGTTGCTGCGAAGCTATCTGGCCGAAGAGGTTCAGGCCAATCAGTACAAGAGCGAGATGATCCCTAAGGCGACACGCGCCTACCAGCTTTATCTCGATAAGTATCGCCAGATGGCCGCGGCCTACCCTGAGGTGCTCGTTTCGCAGAGGACGTGGTTTCAATTACAGGTCAACTATGTCCGGACGCTCGAGTATTTGTGGAAAGACGCTATCGCTTTGCAGAATTTCACGCTGACCAACGGGTTGGAAGCGCCTGAAGCATCTGGGAGCTCTTCAACCGATCTTAATCTTCCGAGTGGCAGAGCTGGTTTGGGAGGAGAGTGAAGCGGACCCACAAATTCGAATCCTCCAGCCCTGGGCTGCAAGCGAGAGTAAAGTTGAAAAGTCATCTGAAACAAACGGTCGAACGCAACGTCCACTGGCTCTGGCGTGGGCGGAGGACGGTTGCCGAAAGCGGCGCCACATCGACGCGCTAGAAGGATTGCGGCGTCGCCCGAATGGCCTGAATGTGATTGACTACGACTCCGCCGATGTGGCCACGGAGTCGCAAGTGGGCGTGCTGCCCGAGAAGGCCAAGCTGGGTCAGTGTCACGTCAAAGTCGTGTCGGTATGGAGTACGGCAGCAAGCTGCCGCACTCCATAGGTGCTTTGCATCAGCGGCATTGTGCAATCTTACACTTCTGGGACTGTGACGTGATCTTGCAAGCTGGATCAAACTCTGGTCGAGAGTTGGGTTGCAAGGTGTAAAATATAGGGATGGCTGCACCTGTCGGAATACCTTAGACGAGTCGCAGGCAGGCGGCATGCCGGTTGTCGCGGCGAAGATGGTCTATCGCCGTTGGGTTCGGCCGTAGGTGATGATGCGCTGGGTCCGAGCGTCAGGGATGGACGCGCCTGGGATGGCACGTTGTGGGTCACAGTGCGAAGGTATGTATGAATGTCAACTGGCCCCAGGTTGACCATCGTCGAGGCTTCTGAAATTCGAGTTTTGGGTTCTCCCGTAGGTTGCCGCTCATCGGCAACCTCATTTCCAACTTCGATTGAGCGGCCCGAGCCCCAGGGAAGGGGGTTTGGGCACGCAGATCTTTTCTCCTGCAACGGGATGGTGCAGGGATTTCAACCAAAAGGAGGAACTACATGATGAAACCAACAAGATGGGTTGTCGTCTTGGCAGCAGCTTTCATATTGGCCTTCCTGGCGGGTGCGCCCGCCATGGCCGATACTATTTTGTTCGACGGATTCGGTGGATCTTTCTTATTCACCAACACCTCCCCCGGCTCGTTAAGCGTCACAAAGGCCGGGATCAATAACATTTTCGACCAGGTCACCGGGGCGGTGGATTCGACGGTCAGCGGAACATTGAACCTGACCAGCGGTTCCGCAAGCTCGACATGTGCTAGTTCCACCTGCACGGTCAGCTTCGGCGCCGGCGGGTCGCTAACCATTGTCGGGAGCGACTCCGCCCTCGGCATAAGCTCCGGGACCACGCTTCTTGCGGCTAGCTTCTCCGACGGCTCGGCCAGTTTCAGCAGTAGCGGAAGTGGCACGTACTCCGGCGATCTAACCTCGATCACTCTCAACCCAATTATCGCTTCCTATTACGGACTCACAACGCTGACGGGCTCCGACGCGGAAACGCTCTTCTCGGTCTCGTTTGGTAGCAGTGGGTTCAGCGGAAACGTTGCAACATCGAGCATCACGATAGCAGCCGCCCCTGAGCCCAGCAGCATCGTGCTGCTGGCATTGGGGCTGCTCATCGGATTGCCGTTGGTGAGGAAGAGGGTTCTTTCCTAAAAGACCCGATTCTTTCGCAGCAGTTTGGGAAGGCAGCGGTTTCGACTGATTTCATGCCAGGGAGAACCCAATTTTTGCGTTTCAAGCAATGCCACGACGGCCCAGTCGGCCTTAAGTGGCCGAAGCCCAGCGAATGGCCATAACTGGCAGTGGGATCACCGCCCCCTTATCTGGAACCAACAGCGGGGGTGAACAGGCGCAGGCGCAGCTTCCAGGTAGTGGACTCTCCCGGATGCAGGGTGACCATACCCGTGTCCATTCCTTTCCATTCCTTGCCGAAGGGATCAACGAAATTGAACTGCTCCTCAACGGCGACGAAATCCCGGCCCTGTGGAGAATAGATCTGCACCGTCTTAATGGCGGGCGAAAGCCCGTCGACCGCAATGCCGTAATGTGATTGGGGGTCCGTCAGCCTTACTTCAACGGCGCCGTCGGCTCGCTCGAGGTGAGAAAAATTGTCGTCAAGCGCGTGGTCGTCCAGAGGAATTCCGCCGGGCGAGCGGTAATCGTAGCGGGTTCCTTGAACGGGCCTGAGCTTCCCGGTTGGAAATTCTTGGCGGTAATTATTCACAACCGCCATCATGCTGGCCGGCACGTGAAGCCTGGCCTGGCTGCGGTCGCCGCTCGGAATCGCAAGATATGGATGGGCTCCTATGGCAATGGGCTCGTCCTCTTGCCCGACGTTGGTCGCCACAATGGATTCAGTCACGGCGTCGCCGGCAAGCTCAAGCGTGAAATGCAGGTCAGTCCGGGAAAGCCAGTGTCCCCCATAGTCGCCGGCGTGAATCACAGCCGTCGCCGTCTCGCCGTCAGGAGTTTGTTCCGTGTGTACATCCTGCGCCTGATCCCTGAGAATCAGGCCATGCATCACCATGCCCTCATTCGACGCGGTATGGTCCGGCGATGATGCGCTCGGCGCCGGGTGAAAGCGTAGGAAGGGCAGCAGGATGGCATGGCCGTGCCATTCGGCGGAGACCTCCGTGCCATCATTGGAAAGCCTGCCGAAAATGCGATTGGGGTAAGGAATCAGAAACGCTTCTCCGAATCCCACGCTGGCGGCGCCGAAGCGGTCGAATCCCTGGCCGTTCAGACGGTTCGCAACGGTTTCAAGCGATGGCGAATAAAGAACCGGAATCTTCCCCAGATCCGGGACGTCCGCGTCAATCTGAAAAACATTCATTCCGCGCCCGGGTAGAAAGGTCAGAGAAACGAATTCAGGCCTGGCTCCGTCAGTGGTTGGGTTGCGTTGGATCGTAACCACCGGCTCTCCTCCCACCTGAACCGGCTGTGAAGCAGACATTGCGCCGCGACCCGGGTGGTCAGTCGCTGCACGCTGTTTGCAGCCCGCGATGGCGCACATCGACGCGGCGATCGCCCACGTCACCAGCCTCCTGCGATTCACTATGGTCATCCTCAGACTCCTTCCGACCCCAGGAGATATGATCTACAGCATTTTGTATCAGTCGCGCCAAGGGACCGTTATTGGCCCCGAGCATGATAAGTCCGGCTAAAATGGTTGCGTTCGTTGATTACTGTAATGAGGCCGCCGCGGGTGATATCGACACGGATCGAATAGCCATGATCCGGCTGGGTGTTGAGATTGGCGATATAGTTGGGGTCTCCGTTGAGCTCGGGATAGCGAACGGAATAATGTTCGCGCCAGAATCCCTGCAGGCCAGGATAACCTTCCACCGTCTTAATCACTTCGGCGTCTCCACCCTTGTAGGAACCGTTCTGCATCAGGACGACGATCGGGGAGAAGGCTGCGGTTGGCGGGCTGCTGGAAAGATTCATGCCATGTCCCGTAACAAAATAGAGATCGACTTTGCCGACCTTGTTGACGGGACAAAGCAGTTGCAGCTCCTTATTCCAGGTCAGGTCGCCAAGGTCAAGAATTCGGGTGTTCCCGAACGTGATGAGCATCCCAAGCGAGCGGACATTCTCTTCACCACCGGTGATATCCTTTTGGGGCTCGCCTTCGCAGTAGGGATTGGGCTGCCCGGCGCTGGATAGCGGGGCGCCGAGAACGTTGCCGTCGCTGGTGACAAACTGCAGGCGCAGGGAACCGATATTGAGCTTCTGTCCAACGTGCGCCGTAATGTGGCCGCGCCCTTTGTAGGCGGCAGCCCACCGCGGATACCAGGTTGCAGGCGCAAAAGCCAGTTCTCGCGCCGTGGCATGGGGAGGGGAAATCTGCCGATTGGGCCCATGATCGATAAAGGTATCTGCGGGAAGTTTGGCAAGCAAAGAGGGAACGCCGCCAACATGATCCAGGTGATAGTGGGTCATCAGGAGGTAGTCAATTCTCTTTACCCCGAGGGAAGCAGCGGCGGCCGCGATCCGATCGGCGCTGGACGGCGGTGGTGGAGCGCCGGGCGTTGAACGAGGTCCGCCAATGCCGGGAGGCCAGCCCGCATCAATGAGCAGCGACTTGCCCTTCGGAGTTACAAACAGGATGGAAGCGCCACCTTCCACGTCGACCATGACGATCCTGAGGTCCTTGTGATGCCGGGGGCGGTGAGAGGCGACCGCAACATTACCCCATTGCGGGATTGCGATCGCGAGGAGGAAAGCAGTGATGGCAATCAAGCACTGGGACATGAGGCCTCCTGTGAAGATGGTGGCGCAGTATGATCCTCTCAAGCCACGTAGGAACGTAACTTTCTCCGGTTACATTTTACGCGGCGCGATACGGCAGTCTGACCGCTGTTAAGTATATCGCATACAATGTGCGCCGATCCGCAAGAGAGTGCCCTGCTATGCTGAACGTTTTGTCGGATTTTTGGCGTTTGTGGCTTCGGTCTGCACCTTGAATGTAAAGTGTGTTGGTCTGCTGTTCACCCCGCGGGAGAGGATTTGGGGATGCGTCGGCTGT
>JASHTR010000360.1 GCA_030040455.1 Terriglobia bacterium
AAGCGGTTTTGCTTAACTGTTGTTAACAGTTCCATCCATAGTTGCGCGTCCCTGCAAATTGAGACCTTCCACCCAACTCACGTCCATGGAGGCCGCCAAGGCTTGTTTGGCGGCTGGGACGTCTTGATCGCGAATGGATTGAACGATCTTCCGGTGTAATTCAGTGAGTTCCTCCAGCTTCGAATGGGGCGGTTGATAGTCGCGGCTCGCGGCGACGATGGCATAAGCGAAAAGTTGCGGCACAAGCCGCTCCAGCGCGTCTTCAAGATAGGGATTTCCCGTCGCTGCCCACAGGTCGTGATGGAAGGCGAGATCGGCCTCCTTAAATTCGCTCAATTTGCCGGTTGGGGCGATTTCCGCCATCCTCATACAGGCGTTTTCCAAACCCTTCAGGTCCCGGTCTTCCTTTAAGGCAAGCCATTCGACCGCGAGCGCTTCCAGGGGAAGCCGCAGCGCGTAAATGGCGTCGATGTCGGACCGTGAAAGCGTTGTGATAAAGGTTTTGCGGTTTCGTTTCTGGACAAAGCCCCGCGCCTCGAGCTCGATGAGCGCCTCGCGTACGGTGGCTTGGCCCACACCTAGTTCTTTCGCCAACCCGACTTCTTTAAGGCGCTGGCCCGGCCTTAACTCGCCCCGCATGGCCGCGAGTTTGATGGAGTCAACAACCCTGTCCTTTAGCGAAGGCTGGACAATAGTTGCGAGATCCGCGATGGTTTGATTGTTGTCCACGATCATCCACCACGAAGCGTTTAATGTTTATCGTTAATTTTTAAACCGTAAGCGTAAATCGCTACATCAATGATTGTCAAGATAATTTTACAGATCCCCCTTAATGATTCACTTTCGGTCGCACAGAGGCGGCTTTATGGTTTAGACTTACAAACACAGGGGATGTTTCGCTCACCAGGAAAACAGCGAGGGGACTTACGATAGCATATCAGAATTTTTTAACACTGCTCGGTGACCGGCGGCATTGTCAACCCTGACGAATCACGGCCAAACTGTGCGTTGCCAGGCTTGGCACAGCAAAGGTGACTCTTCCGTTCCTGGAAGTTAAGGGAAGATTCGGAATCCCAGGACCGTCCGGCGCCAGCAATGAGACTTCTACATCGGTTGCGCTTGGAACCTCATAAATCGGCGATAATGTCGTCGGCGTGCGGGGCGCGGGTAATGTCGTAGTTTACTGATTGGAGGAATGAGGCTCATGGACCGACGAGGTTTCAGAAAGGCAGCTTCGTGCTTCATTGTGCTGGCATTTGGGTTTTTTCCCGGGTTGGTCCGCGCTGCCAAGCCTGCTCCCTACAACATCATCCTGCTTACGCCGGACCAGCTCCGCGCCGATTTTCTCCACACCTACGGCTTTCCCTATCCTGATTCGCCTAACATTGACCAGCTCGCGAGCGAAGGCACGGTTTTTCTTCACGCCTATTCGGCCGGGAGTTGGACCACACCTTCTTTCGGCACCATCCTTACCGGGCTTTTTCCCACGGTGCATGGGATGACGCTGCCGCCCTACCAAAGCTGCGGGCCTTACATTACCCGCCCACTCACCAACGGCCAGCTCCCGCCGGTTCCCTCGGATCTCTTGCTTTCCTCTTACAAACCCATTCTGCCGGAGCTTCTGAAGTCGGGCGGCATGATTACGGCAGCGGATAACGCGAATTGCTGGTCCATCTGGGACATTGCCTCGCGCGGCTGGGACACGTTTAAGTTTTTCCCCGGCTACCAGCTCCCGGTAAAGGGCCAACCCGGAGCCAGCAGTTTTTATCTCACCGCTCCCGAGACAACCGATTGGGCCGACAACTGGCTCAGAGCGCACAAAGACTCGCGCTTCTTCCTGTGGGTCCATTACATGGAGCCGCACACGCCTTATAACGCCCCCCCGGAATATGACCGCTTCAAGACGCCCGATGACTATCCTGATCTTACGGTGTCTGACCGGGGCTCGACGCCCGGGCTTTACCCAATGGCGATGCTGGGGAACGCGCGCGCCATCCGTCGCCTCCAGCAGCTTTACGCTGCCAAGATTCTGTACATGGATCATTACGTGGGCGAGCTTCTCGACACGGTTCGTAGCCTTGGCCTCAAGCAGGACACCATCGTCATTCTTGTTTCCGATCACGGACAGTTGCTCTTCTCACACCCAGAGGACTTTAACACCGATGATCATCGCTCGCTCTACGACGCCGATCAGCACGTGCCGCTGATCTTCTGGGGCGCCGGCATTGAGGCGGGTCGGCGCGTTGGCGCGCTTGCCGGGCAGTGCGATCTCGTGCCCACCATTCTCTCGCTCGAAGGCCTGCCGCTCCCCAAGCTTACGGATGGCGAGAGCCTCGTTCCAGTGCTCACTGGAAAAGAGGACCAGGTGAATGAGTATGTCTACGGCGAGGAGACAGCCCAGACCCCGCAGTATTCCATCCGCGACGAGCGTTACAAGCTGATTGAAACGATGCGGACTGGCGCGATTCAATGTTTTGACCTTGCCGTTGACCCGGGCGAGCAGGCGAATATCTGCGCGCGAATCCCCCGGAAGGCTGCGGAGCTTGAAACGGCGCTCGACGCCCACATCGCGGAGATGGTCGAGCAAGCGCGCTCCTTTCCGGACTGGGAGCACAACCAGGCTCTGGCCGTTCTCGAGCAGCGCGACACACCGCAGCTCGCCGAGCTTGCCCCGCGCTTGATGGAGGTGGGTGATAACGGCGCGGGATTCCAGCTTGGCGGGCGCTCGCTCTGGCGGCTCGAGTCGAACGGGAAGTTCTGGGATGGCACGGTGGAAGGCCCTCTCGCCTCTCCGGGACCATGGAACGCCCCTTCGCCGCACAGTGAATTCTGGGCGCCGCCGGGCGACGGGTCTGCCTGGGCTCGATGGCGTTTTGATACGCCGATGACTGGCGATTACGAAATCACCATTCGTTGGAAGCGCCTCCGAGGCGCCAGCCAGCAGCTTGCCACCAACGCCAACTTCCTGGTGCGGTACAAGGGAGGCACTCGCAGCTTCGCCGTCGATCTGAACAACCCGCCGAAGCAAAGGAAATGGCTGCCGCTGGGTGAATTCCGTGATCCCGTCTCAGTAACTCTCACCAACCGGGCCGACGGTCCGATTGTGGCGGGAAGAGTTCGCTTCCAGCGGCTGGGAGAATAGTGAATTACAGATATCAGATATCAACCCCGCTTGACAGGATATAGCCCGGCGTGGTACACCAGCGTGGATGACTCCCGGAAAGCGGGCGGGGCTGGAAGCGGTTTCAACCGAACGAGGCATTATTGCTGCTTTGGCGCTCGACCAGCGCGGGAGTCTTGCCGCAATCATGGCCGCGGCGTCGGGGAAGCCGCCGGTCGACTCGGCGCTCTCCGAGTTCAAAGCGATAGTCACGCGCGCCCTCACTCCGAAGGCAAGCGCCGTCCTGCTCGATCTGCAATATGGCCGTCCGGCATTTAAGGAACGCGCGCCAGTCGCCGGCCTCATGCTGGCTTACGAGCAGGACGCTTATCTGAATCGTCATCCGGAGCG
This sequence comes from Terriglobia bacterium, assembly GCA_030040455.1. Classification (GTDB taxonomy): domain Bacteria; phylum Acidobacteriota; class Terriglobia; order UBA7540; family UBA7540; genus RH2-MAG17b. Next base: position 3,512 of record JASHTR010000360.1, read on the forward strand.
CCTCCCGGAACTCATTCCCGAGCTTTCCGTCCACAGGCTGAAAGAAGCGGGAGCGAATTGCGTAAAGGTGCTCATCCACTATTCGCCTTCCGCGTCGAGGGAAACGAACGAGATCAAGAAAGCCCTTGTGGAGCGCGTGGGGGCCGAATGCCGCGCGGAAGACATCCCGTTTTTTCTGGAAGTGCTGGGCTACGATGCGGGCAGCGGAGGGCGTGACGGTTACGCGCGCCTCCGGCCGGAGATCACGGTTCGTAACGTCAGCGAGTTTTCCGGGGACCGCTACGGCGTGGATGTCTTAAAAATCGAATTCCCGGTTGATTTGAAGCACGTTTCAGGCACGCGCTCTTTTCAGGGGAAAGAGGCTTATTCGCGGAGCGCGGCGATCGATTTTTTCCGGCAGGCAGCGGCGGCCGCCCACCGTCCGTTTATTTATCTCAGCGCGGGCGTCGGACATGAGGAATTTATCGAGGGGCTTTCGCTGGCGGCGGAGGCGGGTGTGCCGTATTCAGGCGTTCTCTGCGGTCGCGCCACGTGGCAGGATGGCGCGCGCCTCTACGCGCGAGAAGGACGGGCTGCACTCGAGCGATGGCTGGAGACGGAAGGGAAGCGTAACCTTCAGATTTTGAGCGAGTGCCTCGTAAGCGCGCGCCCGTGGCGTGTAGCTTATTTGTAGCGCAGCGTTCGCCTTTTAACGCTGCGGCTTTTCCAATCCCTTCCAAAGAGAGCAGATCTGCGTTTTTGAAATAAAATGGGAATGGATGGAACTACCCTCTAAACAAATTTTCGACGCGATTGTGGTCGGCTCAGG
>JASHTR010000361.1 GCA_030040455.1 Terriglobia bacterium
TTACCGGTCATTCTGAGGCAGCCGCAGGCGGTCCTCAACGAAGTGAAGGAAGAACCCCTGCATTGGCTTAGTATTATAAACACAAGTGTGCTTCGCTTCGCTCATGAGAGTTCCCCTTGATTTTTTCACCTTCTCAGCCGTGAAGAAACTTTGCGGGATTTACGGGGGTTCGGTGGACGAGAACTTCATAGTGAAGATGGGGACCTGTGGTCCTTCCAGTCATGCCCACACTGCCAATGACTTGGCCTTGCTTTACTTCCTGTCCTTCAACCACAAAAATTCTGCGCAAATGCGCATACTTGGTGGTGATGCCCCAACCGTGGTCGATGAGCACGTCGTTGCCGTATCCGGGCTCACCGGGTCCCGCATGAAGCACGATGCCGTCTGCGGCGGCGCGAACCGGCGTGCCTTCCGGAGCGGCAATATCGATGCCGGAGTGGAATGCGCCCTCGCCGCTGAAGGGGTCCAGCCGCTCGCCAAAACCGGCGGTCACTTCACCCCGCACCGGCCAGAGATAAGGAATATCGGAAGGTTGCTCCAGAGGGTTTGAGAGCAGGCCGAGCACCGCCGCGCTGTGTGAAGGGATCATTGAAGCGCGCTCGATCAGATTGAAAGCGTAAAGAGACGCGCTGTAGCCGGCAAGAGGATCGGCACCCACCGGCGCGTTGACCGTCCCAATGGGCGTTGGCGGCTGCTGTGTCTTTCCGAACCCGTAAGTCACGGCGACTTCAGATGCCAGGGTTTCAAGGGAGGTCAGTTGCGTGTTCGTCTGATTCACCACCTTCTCAAGCAGGCGGTACTTGGTCCTTAACGCTTCACGGTCAGCCCGGACATCGTTGTAATTGGAAACCTTGAGCAGCATGCGCGCGTAGCTTTCTGTCAGCGCGGTAAGAGTGAAAAGGCCAACGAGGCTGAGCGCCAGCACCACGTAGGCTGAATACTTCGGGATCCTGAGCTTCCAGGACCTTCCGTGCGGCCCGAGCAGAAGCAAGGTATAGAGCTTCGCTCTTTGTGTTTCACTGCCTCGTGTCATCAAACCAGCCTCTTGCTGGCAAGTTCAGAAAATTTTAAGACGGAGACAAACAGCAAAAATCCTAGCGGACTTAAAGGGAATTTTCAAGGCCAAATGCAGTCTGGATATGTAAAATTAGTCTGTATTTCCGTCCAATTGGACTATAATTAAGTAGTAAAGGATTCTTAGAGAAAAACGAGTTTTGTGATCTGTGTTTACTGCCGCTCCTGACAAACAGTATATTGCTGTTGGGGCAGAAGCGTGCTTTCTATCATGGGCCCGTAGCAGTTTTCACCGCGGCGCTTCTGAATCGAGATGTTCTCAGCACGCACCCGTTGGTCTCTGGCAGAGAATGAGCTGGCGAAGGCCCGGCAGCAAAGGGACCGGCTCGGCCTGCCCCTTTTTGACCTGACCGAATCAAATCCTACCCGATGTGGCTTTGACTACGACGAAAACGAGGTGGTCACAGCCTTCCAGAACCGGCAAATACTCCAGTATGGGCCGGACGCGCGCGGCCTCTATTCGGCGCGACTCGCCGTAATGGAATATTACGCTGACCGCGGAGTCGATCTTCAGTCGGAGCAGATATTCCTCACGGCCTCGACCAGCGAAGCCTACTCATTCATCTTTCGCCTCTTGTGTGATGTAGGGGACAGCGTGCTCGCGCCGCGACCCGGCTATCCCCTTTTGGACTATCTCGCTTCTCTGAACGATCTTGTAGTGCAGGGTTACCCGCTTCACTACGACGGGCGCTGGCAGATTGACCGCGACGCCCTGGCTTCCGGTCCCGGCGAGCGCTCCCGAGTCCTCCTGGTGGTGCATCCCAACAACCCCACCGGCTCATTCGTCCACCCGGAGGAGGCGGATTATCTCGCCCGGCTGTGCGCGGAAAGAGGGATGGCTCTCATCGCCGATGAAGTCTTTGCGGATTACGCTCATCCCTCCTCCGCCGTTCCCGTGCGCAGCTTTGCGAAAGAAAACCGGGTCTTGACGTTTACTCTGAGCGGACTCTCTAAAACCTCAGGATTGCCCCAGATGAAGTGCGCGTGGATGGTGGTGACGGGTCCACCCGGCGCCCGATGCGAAGCCATCGCCCGAATGGAAGTGATCGCCGATACTTACCTTTCCGTCAGCACGCCAGTAGCGCTTGCTCTTCCTTCCTTGCTGGGGTTAAGACGCTCGATCGGACCGCAAATCCACGGGCGCGTTCTTTCGAACCTCGCGTTGCTGGACCAACAGCTTGAGGCCGCTTTGCCCATCAGTCGCTTGCACATTGAAGGGGGGTGGTATGCCATCCTTCGGCTGCCACGCCTTTCGAGCGATGAAGACTGGGCGCTGGTTTTTTTGCGAGAAGAGGGTGTGATGGTGCACCCCGGTCACTTCTACGATTTTGCGGATGACGGATACGTAGTGCTATCCCTGCTGCCGCGCCCTGAGGTCTTTGCTGCGGGCGTAAAGAAGCTTTTCGCGCAAGTCCTGGCGCGATGCTGAACAGAACAGAGGGGGCCACGGTCAGAGATTTTCTGGCCGTGGGCCTTGGAGGCCTTATGAGAAGGTCGGAGAAGGCGGCGATGTTACCATCACCGAGCTGGTTGAGGAAAAGTCGGCGGTGAGGACGCCGCCGCTACATCAAACTGACCCGCCATCGAAAATCAATAAGTGTTGCTTTTTGCCACACCGATTGCTAGAATCCGGCGTAATGAAACTCGTCCAATCGGCGCGGCGATTAGGCCTTCAGACCAAGATTATCATTCTTTTCATCATTGCCGTGGTCTGCCTGTTGGCGGGGTCAACGTTCATTGCCACGTTCATGACGCGCCAGCCCGTTGAGGAGGAAGTTTACCGGAAGGCGCTGGCGCAGGCAAGGCTGGCAGCTCAGAACCTGGTGAACGACCAGGTGCTTCATAACCCCCACGATCTGGCCCGCCTTCTCCGCCAGACGCAGAAAGACGCTCCCGGGGTTCAGCAAGCGGATGTCTATTTGCATGAAGGAAACCATCCCCTGATTGCCACTACCGTGCCTTCTGGCTACCATCTGGAGCTTGATCGTATCCCGAACATTGAGAATACGCGGTGGGCCAGCGACCACTTGAACGAGTTTGAACGTCCCAATGACAGTCAGTACACCATTGAAACCGACGACGGGAAATACTGGATTATCTCGACCCAGCTTGTCGAGCGTGGCGAAGCAGTCGGTTGCCTGAACTTGAAGGTCTCAAAGCTCCGGTCGGATGTCATCACGCAAAGGATTGTAGAAGGCAATTTTCTGCTGATGCTGTCGAGCCTGGTAGTGCTCATTTTGGTGATCCATGGTTTTTTTCTGAAGAGCGTGCGCGCGCCTGTTAAGGAAATGGTGCGGGTGATGGAATCGGCCGAGGGCGGCCAGCTTAATGTGCGGGCGCGAACGGGCAGCGAAGACGAGATCGGCCAGCTTGCGCGTCACCTGAATCGGATGCTCGAGCGGATCGAAAACTTTAACAACGAACTCGGGCGGAAGATCAAAGATGCCACCGCGGAACTCGAGCAGCGCAATCTCGAACTCACGCGCATTAATGAAGAACTGTTCGAGACCCGAAAGAGCCTTGCCCGCTCCGAGCGGCTGGCGGTGGCCGGACAACTGGCAGCGAGCCTGGCTCACGAAATCGGCACGCCGCTCAATTCCATCTCCGGGCACGTGCAATTGATGGCGCGGCGAAAGACGGGGGATGAGGCAACGGATCGGCGCCTGCCGATTATCCAAAAACAGATTGATAACATTGTTCGCACGGTCAAGCAATTGCTCTCCTGGACGCGCAAATACGATCTCCACCTCGAGAGCCTTGATATGCGGCGCATTCTGGAAGAATCCGTTTTGCTTTCCTCGCCCGCCCTGGAGCTAAGGAAAATCCATGTGAGGACGGATTTCCCGGCCGGGCGGCCCCGCATCTACGGTGATGTGGGGTATCTGCAACAGGTTTTCCTGAACTTGATCAACAACAGCATGGACGCCATGCCGCACGGTGGCTTGCTCCAGTTTCGGCTGATTTGTCCCGTCAATGGCGAGGACAGAGCCCTTGCGATTGAAGTGGAAGATTCGGGAGAAGGCATTTCGCCTGAAAATCTGACCCACATTTTCGATCCCATGTTTACCACCAAGCGCATGGGAACGGGGACGGGGCTGGGCCTCGCCATCTGCAACCAGATTATTCGCCAACACGGCGGTGCCATTGAGGTGGAAAGCAAACTGGGCCGTGGGACGCGCTTCCGGATCACTCTGCCTCTCGACTGCCGTGAGCGGGCTGAAGCCAGTGCGGCGGTGGCCGCCATCCTCTGAATCCCGGCGCTTTGAAGTTTATGACTGAACCCGGCAAGGCAAATATTCTCGTGGTGGATGATGATGCGGACACCCAGGCCTTGCTGTGCGAGGTTTTGACTGACGGTGGATATCGGGTGGTCACTTCCAGCAGCGGGGAGGAGGCGCTGAAAATCGGCGAGCAGGAAGTCTTTGACGTGATCATCAGCGACATGAAGCTGGGCCCGGACCTGAACGGGCTGGACGTGCTGAAAGCCTACAAGTCCATTCAACCCGGCTCGGAAGTGATTTTAATTACCGCCTTTGGTTCGATGGAAACGGCGATCGAGGCCGTTAAGGCGGGGGCGTTTGATTACATCTCAAAACCTTTCAAGATTGATGAAGTTCTGCTGCAGGTCGGCCGCGCCCTCGAAAACCAAAGCCTGATCCGCGAGAACCAGAGCCTCCGGCGGCAGCTCGGCAGCCAGGCGCAACTGCCCAGCCTGGTGGGTCGCAGCCCGGGAATGCTCGAAGTTTACAAAAAGATCGCCATGGTCTCCGACTCGCGCTGCACGGTTTTGATCTATGGCGAGAGCGGGACAGGCAAAGAACTGGTGGCGCGCGCGGTTCATCATAACGGCCCACGTGCCGGCCAGCGCTTCTTCGCGGTCAATTGCGGAGCGCTGGCCGAATCGCTGCTCGAAACCGAGCTTTTCGGCCACACGCGCGGCTCGTTTACCGGCGCGTTTGAAGACAAGCACGGCATCCTTGAAGCGGCGAGCGGAGGCACCGTCTTTCTGGATGAGGTTTCGGAAATGAGTTCGGCGCTCCAGGTGAAGCTGCTGCGGGCAATCGAAGACCTGGAAGTCCGGCGGGTCGGCAGCAATCAACTGATCAAGATCGACCTGCGATTTATCGCCGCAAGCAATCGCGTGCTGGCCCAGGTGGTGGAAGAAGGGAAGTTTCGCTCCGATCTTTACTACCGGCTCCGCGTGGTGGAGATCAACATTCCTCCGCTTCGGGAAAGAAGAGAAGACATTCCCCTGCTGGTGGAGCATTTTCTGAAGCGCTTCGTCCGGGAGCGCGAGCAGACGTTTTCGATTTCGACCCAGGCCCTTTCTGCGCTTTTGAGCTACGCATGGCCGGGGAACGTGCGCGAGCTCGAGAACGCGCTGGAAGCGGCGGTGGCCCTGAACCGCTCGGGAGTGATTACGCTGGAGGATTTGCCGCCGAAACTCAAGCCCGACAGCCAAAACGGGGACCACCTTGAGCAGCTCCATGCGGATCTCCCCTCGCTCGACGAGCTGGAAAAACGCTATCTGGCGCACGTTCTCAAAGTGACTCGTGACAATAAAGCCCGCGCCGCCGGCATTCTGGGCATTAACCGAAAAACGCTTTATCGCATGGCCGAGCGATTCAAGTTGCGCATTTGAAGGAAGCGCGGTCAAGGCATGGCATGAAATTTTCCTATATTGCAAAGTCGCTGGGCAAGCACGTGCTTTCGGGGTTCAACACGCCGTACATGGTGATGTTTGAAACCACGCTGATGTGCAATATGTTCTGCGAGTATTGCATTTTCGGGGAGGAGGGAAAGTTCAACGATCTTCAAACCCGCGCCGTGTGCGACCGGATTTTCAGGCGGATCGACGAGTTCTCGGAGATGGGGATTCTGGCGCTCAGCTTTTCCGGCGGTGAGCCGCTCCTGAACCCGAACACCCCCGGTTACATCGCCTACGCTTCCGACAAGGGCATGTGGACCTCGATGCCCTCGAACGGGTTGCTGATCAAAAAGCACGCGGAGGGCGTCGCGCGCCTCGATATGCTCGAGGTCTCCATGGACTCACTCGACCCGCAGCGGTTTGCCAAGCGGCGCGGGGTGGATGGCCTGAATCGGATTATTGAGAATCTCGAATTTGTCCTCAAGAAACGCAAGCCCTTCACCACTCAGATCAACGCCGCCGTTAACCTGGAAAACCTTGAAGATCTGCCCGCGCTCGCGGAATTCTGCCGCCAGCGCGATCTGGTGCTCCATCCCGAGGCGGTTCATAACGTGATGCGGGCTGGCGAGTTGCTGCCGGACGCCGAGTTGCACGGCGAGGAAATCGACCGGGTGGAGAAGTTCTTCCACCGATTGCGCGCAAGCTATCCGCGCAACGTGCGCTTCTATGACGGTTACTATCCTTTCTATCGAAAGGGTGGCTTTAACGCAGACTTCCCCTGCCGGCATCCTTCAAAGCTTGTCTCGATGAAGCCGGATGGCTCCGTTCATCTTCCCTGTGCGTTTATGACCCTGCATCAATCTCAAGTGCCGCTTCGGGAAATTTTCGCTTCTAAGGAAGCGCGGGAAATTATCGCCCAGGAAAAGACCATGTGGGATTTTTGCAAAGGCTGCAAGATCGGTTGCGCCT
>JASHTR010000362.1 GCA_030040455.1 Terriglobia bacterium
CTGGCGCACGACGTTCCATCCGGCTCGCCGAAACACGTTCGCTAGCAGGGCCTCAAATTCAACCTGTTTGGGCCGCATCGGATCTTGGTTTGAGCGGAGCATCGTGATCGCCATCATGGCCGTGGTATCTATCATGGCCATGATAGATATCGTGGCCATGTTACATCACGGATAGCGCTTAGTCAACAGCCGACGGGAGCGAAAGCTGGAATCAACGGGATGCCCCCACGCCGTGAGCCCGAACGCTGAATTCTCGATCCGATTCACGGGCAGAAGTGTACCGTGTTGACAAATGGGCGTGCTACATCATGCTCAAAACTGGCGGTGCGACGGCTCTCAAACAGCAGACCTCATGCTGTGCGTAAGCGGCCTATGAGGGAACATTTGGGGAACGAGAGGCCTCCAATACCCAGAAAAACGATGATCCAGACCGAAGAAAAAACTAAGCGAACCAACAAGATACAAATCGTGTCATTATCTTGGGCGCAAGAGGTCCCCGGTTCGAATCCGGGCGCCCCGACCACTATTGGGAAAGGCCTTATCCCTGCGTGGCGCACTTGTGAAACACGAAGGGGGGAGAGTGGCTCTGCTTCCCGTTGACCGGGCCCGACACCACGGCTACCGCGAAGGCACGTAAAAGTTGAGTGAATATGGAGCGCCAGAGCCTGCTTTCGCTTTCCCACTGAAAGCTTGCGTCGGACTCCTGGCACCCGTCAACGTCGTGCATGAGTTCGGATGAAATCCACGATGGTCTCGGTTGAGGCGCCGGGCTGGAAGACTTCTGATACGCCGGCCTGCTTTAGCGCGGGGATGTCGTCATCCGGGATGATGCCGCCGACCACCACCAGAACGTCATCCATCTGGTGTTCGCGCATGAGTTGGCAGATGCGGGGAAGAATGGTATTGTGAGCTCCGGAGAGGATGGAGATGCCGATCGCCGCCACGTCTTCGTCGAGCGCAGCGCGGACAATTTGCTCCGGCGTTTGGCGCAGGCCGGTATAGATCACTTCCATGCCGGCATCGCGCAAGGCGCGAGCCACAATCTTGGCGCCACGGTCGTGACCATCGAGGCCGGGCTTGGCAACGAGGACGCGGAGGGGGAGAATCCGAGAATCGTTTTTCCATCGAGTCATTTAGTCATCGATCCAATGATTCTACGAGCAAATGGCTTAATGAATCAGTAGTTTGGCTCTTCGTAGGTCCCGAACACCTTGCGCAGCACGTCACACATCTCGCCCAGCGTCGCATAAGCGCGAACCGCATTCAGGATGCAAGGCATCAGGTTTTGGTCGCTCGCGGCGGCGCTCCTGAGCGCCTCAAGGGCAGCCTGCACGCGCCGCGCATCTCGTCGCTCGCGGAGGTCTTGCAATTTGCGCCGCTGCCACGCCGCCGCGCGCTCGTCAATGGCAAGAATCTCTATGGGGCGTTCCTCTTCGGCGACAAACTCGTTCACTCCGACAATGATTTTCTTTTTTTGCTCCACTGCCTTCTGATAAGCATAAGCGGCCTCGTGGATTTCCCTTTGCGGGAAACCCTTTTCTATAGCCGCCACCATGCCGCCCAGAGCGTCAATCTGATCGAAATATTCATAGCAGGCACGCTCGGTGTCGAGCGTCAGCTTTTCAACCAGGTACGATCCCGCAAGGGGGTCCACGGTTTCCGTGAGGCCGCTTTCATGGGCCAGCACCTGCTGGGTGCGGAGCGCGAGCGTGGCGGCGGCCTCCGTCGGCAGTCCCCAAGCTTCGTCGAGGGAGTTCGTGTGGAGCGACTGCGTGCCGCCGAGCGCGGCAGCGAGAGCCTGAATCGTGGTCCGCACCACGTTGTTGTAGGGTTGCTGCGCCGCAAGCGAGCAGCCGGCGGTTTGCGTGTGGAAGCGGCATCGCCAGGAGCGCGGATTTTCCGCGTGCAATCGCTCGCGGCAGACCCGCGCCCATACTTTGCGCGCCGCGCGGAACTTAGCGATTTCCTCGAACAGATCGTTATGAGAATTAAAGAAGAAGCTGAAACGCGGAGCGAAGTCGTCTACCTGGAGTCCTGCGCGCATCGCCCATTCTGCGTATTCGATGCCATCGCGCAGCGTGAAAGCGAGCTCCTGAACGGCCGTCGAGCCGGCTTCGCGGATGTGATAGCCGCTAATGGAAATGGGATTCCAGTTGGGTGTTTCACGCGCGGCGAAAGCAAGGGTATCCGTCACCAGCCGCATGGAGGGCGCCGGCGGGAAAATATATTCTTTTTGCGCGATGTATTCCTTCAGGATGTCGTTTTGAATTGTTCCGGAAAGCTTCTTCCACTCCGCGCCGCTCTTCTCCGCCGCCACCAGATACTGCGCCCAGAGGATCGCGGCAGGCGAATTGATGGTCATGGAAGTTGAGATCCGGTCGAGCGGCAAGCCACCGAGCAATATCTCCATATCGGTGAGTGACGAGACGGCAACTCCACATTTGCCCACTTCACCTTCGGCCAGTGGATGGTCGCTGTCATAACCCATCAGAGTGGGCAAGTCGAAGGCGATGGAGAGACCCGTCTGGCCCTGCTCTAAAAGATAGTGGAGGCGGTGGTTCGTCTCTTCCGGCGTGCCAAAGCCGCAGAATTGCCGCATCGTCCACACTTTTTCGTGGTACATCGTGGCGTGGATGGCTCGCGTGAAAGGGTACGCTCCGGGATTTCCCAGGTCTTGATTGTAATCAAACCCGGCAAGGTCAGCAGGAGTGTAAAGGGGGTTGATGGGAACGTCGGACGTTGTGGTGAATTCCGAAAGGCGCTTCGGCAGGACTCGAGTTTTTTCCAGCCATCTGCGCTCCGCAGCGGAAGCCTTGCGCTCCGTAGGATGAATTTCCGTTTCCTTCGCCATGCCCACCATTGCATCCCACCGGCAACAAAATGTCAACGGAGGGCACAGCATCGCCGAACCTGGGAGCATGGCCATCGTCGTGCGGCACTCGCTTTGTAACGCTGCGGCCGCTCAAAGACCGTGATCCGCGTGTCGTGATTCGAATCACAAATCACGAACCCCGCATCACGGGTCACATCCACAAGCAGACCCCTGCGTTACAAATTCGTCGCTCCTTAGTTGCCGGAGACGGGAGTCCCGGGGATGTTTGGCATACGGTTTACTTTTCCCGTGAGTGCTTCAACGAGTTGCACGTTGTTCTTGGCAAGGATGGTTCCGGTGGCCTGCTCGAATTGCGTTAATGCTGTGGCATAGCTGGCTTGCGCCGTCACCAGCGTTCCTTCCGCCTGAGTCAGATTATTCTGCATCTGGATCACGAGAGTAACCGTCGATTCGCCTACCTTGAACTTCTTTTGTTCGTCGACAAGCTGCTGATGCGCGTAGGTTACAGCCTTTTGCGCGGCGTCGATACGGGCACGACCCTGCACCACGGCAATCTCGGCCTGGCGCACATCCTGGTCGATCGTGTTGAGCGTCTGCTGCACCTGCGTCCGGAGCATGTGTTCTTCGAGCAGCGCGCGGGCGGCGTCTGCCTGGGCAGCCCGGTTGCCAATCGGCATCGCCAGCGTAAATCCCACGGAGTAATCAGGGTACTCGTTGTGAAAGAGTTGGGACAGGGTTTGGCCGAACCCTCCCGGCACACCCGGAGTAATCGGCACGAGGACACCCTCCGCGTCGGGAACGAGAACCTTCTCTCCGTAAAGGCCGCTCGGCGTGTAAGAAGCAAAGACGCTCAAAGTGGGCAGTAGCGAGTTGCGATTGGCTTTGAGGATGACTTCTTCATTTTTTAAATTCAGACCGTTCAGGTCAACCTCCGGGCGGTTTTCATGAGCCAACTGAAGCGCCCGTTCAAGCGGTGGAACGTCCGTAGGTTCCGGGGTGGGCAATTTATCGACGGGTTCAATATCCGCGGTGAGCAGGTCCCCAGTGACCTGCTTGGAAAGAACCGTCTTCATCAGCTCCTGCTGCTGCTGGAAGGTTGTTTCAGCCACGATGAGGTTCTGCTGGGCTGTCGCCAACGCCGACTCAGCCTGGATCACATCGAGGGGAGCGAGCGTTCCGATCTCGACCTGCCGTTTGTTATCCGCCAGGAGCTTCTGATTGTAGTTCACGGCCTCTTGCGCCACGCTCACGTTCTCTTTATCCTCAACCAGCGTCCAGTAATCATTCTCTATTTGCGAAATAGTGGTTGCCACCTGCTCGCGGAAATAGTCCTTGGCAATGCCGGCGTCATTCTCGGCGATGCGAATGAACTTGGCGTTGGCCCGGTAGCCGAAACCATTGAGTAGAGGCTGTTCGACGCCAATCGTCAGCGAGGAGACCCACTGCGGATTAAAAATATTGGTCAGAGCGTTGGTGGACAGGCGTGCGGCCCCGAGGCTCACCTCATAGCTCGTGCCCGTCGGGAATTCCTGGCCAAAAAAGGCGCTGTACTGGCCGGTATTTCCGGTAAGCAAGGAAACGCCATTGACGATGTCGCTCGACAGGGGCGATGCGCTGTAGGCCCACCCACCCGAAAACCCGATGACAGGGTCAAACGATCCCACGGAAGTGATGCGGTTAACGTTAACCCCGCCGATGGCACTGCCCGCAGCGCCCTGCACGAAGCCTCCCGACGCGGCGCCAACACCACCTCCGAGCGCGCCGGAAAATAAAGCATTGGAAGAAAAAGCTCCGGTAATGCCGCGCGTGGCCTGGCCGCTGGCGGCGCGGACTTTGTCAATTTGCGCGTACTCGGGATTGTAGCGCGCCACTGCAATATCCAGGTTGTTCTCAACGGCGAGCGCGATGGCATCCTGAAGCGAAAGCTCCATCCTGCCATTCTGAATCAGCTCGTGAAGAAGCTGAGAGTTGGCGAGGTGAAACCCTGGCACGCGAGGATTCATGTAAGGCGCGAAGGGATTGGGATACCACCGTGTGTTCGTGTAGCTTTGGCCAATCGATTGGTCGAAGGCGTCTTCGGCGTTATTGTCCTGCTGGGCGTGAAGGCAGGGCATGCCTAGCAATGCAGTGACGAGGGTGGCGACGAAAAGCGCGCGAAATTTTATGCGACTCATAGATATTCCTTTCCTTCTGACCTCATGAAATGCGGGCGCGTTCAAGCCAAGAAGGTTCCTACGGACTCTTTAAGGGTAAGGTTTCAAAATTATCAGACCGCAGCCCAAGAGCAGGTTCTTCCAGAAAAGACTTACAGGTTAAAATACCGTTCGCAGCGGCGAACGCATCCAATTTTTCCAGTTTACCACGGGCAGGGAATCAACGTCCCACCCATGCGCGGTCCCATCCTATAATGACGTAGATGAAAATTGCCCTGGCTCAGATCAATACCACGGTGGGAGATTTTGCCGGCAACAGCCAGCGCATCCTCCATTTCGCCTGCCAGGCGCAAGACCAGGGCGCGCAGCTTGTGCTGTTTCCAGAGCTTGCGCTGTGCGGATACCCGCCTCGCGACCTGGTGGAAAAGGCGGACTTCGTGGAACGATGTGAGAACGAGCTTCGCCGGCTGGCGGCGCTTCTGCCCCCTATTCCGGCCCTTGTGGGTTACGTGCGACGGTCCGGCACGGGGCAGGGCAAACCGGCTGCGGATGCGGCCGCGCTGCTTTCGGATGGAAGGGTGGCACTGGATTACGCGAAGGTTCTACTCCCCTATTATGACGTCTTTGATGAGTCGCGTTACTTTGAGCCCGGAAGCGCCCCAGCGGTTCATCGGATTTCGGGCGAGCGGGTGGGCGTGACCATTTGCGAGGATGCGTGGAATGACAAGAACTTCTGGAAGCAGCAACTTTACCGACGCGATCCGATCGAGGAAACCGTGCAGGCCGGCGCGACGGTGATCCTCAACATTGCCGCCTCTCCATTCACCGAGGGGAAGGCGCGCCTGCGACAGGAAATGTTGGCCGCCATTGCGCGTGAACGAAACCTCCCCGTGATTTATGTGAACCTCGTCGGTGGGAACGACGGCCTCATCTTTGATGGGTCCAGCCTGGCCTTTAACGCCCGGGGCGAGCTTGCGGCACGTGCAAAGTCGTTCGGGGAAGATCTGGTGATCTTCGACACGACGACCGCCCAGGGTGAGCTTCGGCCCGCTCCCGCTTCGGATGTTGAGGCCATTTATGAAGCGCTGGTGCTTGGGACTCGCGATTACGTGGCCAAGTGCGGGTTCACAAAAGCCCTTGTGGGGCTAAGCGGAGGAATTGATTCATCCCTGGTTGCGGTTGTGGCGGCGCGCGCGCTGGGGTCGGAGAACGTCTATGGCGTCGCTATGCCGGGTCCCTATTCCTCCGCCAGCAGCCTGAGCGACGCCGAAGAGTTGGCCTCAAATCTTGGCATCAATTTCCGCGTCATTCCCATCACCGCCACTTTTGAAAGCTATCTTTCTATGCTGGATCCCGTCTTTGGTAATCGGCCGCGCGACGTGACGGAAGAAAACCTTCAGGCGCGCATCCGGGGAAACATCCTGATGGCGCTTTCGAACAAGTTTGGCGCGCTGGTGTTAAGCACGGGAAACAAATCCGAGCTTGCCGTGGGATACTGCACCCTTTATGGCGACATGGCGGGCGGCCTGGCCGTGATCGCCGACGTTCCAAAGACGGTGGTCTATGAGCTGGCGCGGCACGTCAACCACGAAGGGCAGGGAAGCGGGCCCATTCCGAAAGCATGCCTCACGAAACCGCCTTCAGCCGAATTGCGGCCCAACCAGACGGACCAGGACACCCTCCCTCCGTATGAGATTCTCGATGTCATCCTGCGCGCCCATATCGAGGAAAACCTTTGCTCGCGGGAAATCATCGCAAAGTTTGGGTTCGATTCGGACCTCGTCCGGCAAACGCTTCGCCGCGTTCATGGCGCGGAATATAAACGTCAGCAGGCCGCTCCGGTCCTCAAAGTCACCGCCAAGGCTTTTGGTATTGGGCGGCGATTCCCGATCGCAAACAAATTTCGAGAGTAGCGCGGGGTTTGCTTCTTGACCCCTCCGCTCAGGGCCGGCTCTGCGGCTTTTCAATCCGTAGATTGCACGGACGGCGCACAAGCGATCGTCACGACGAATTCGCGTTTTGAATTTGTTGTGGGTTTGTTATTACGGTGTGGAGATGGTGCCATTCAAGCGCTTTATCGCGTTCCTTATCGGTTTTCTCCTTTTCATGGGTTCAGTCGCCCGCGCGCGCGTTCCATTGCCGCTCGCCACGATTAACATATTTCTACTTGAGAACGGCCTGAAAGTGCTGATGGCGCCCGATCACGAAGCGCCCGTGGCCGAGGTCCAGGTGTGGTACCACGTGGGATCGAAAGATGAGCAGCCGGGGAGGACTGGCTTCGCTCATCTGTTTGAACACTTGATGTTCGACGGCACACGAAACCTCGCGCCCAACGAATTCTCCAATTACATCGTGCGGGCCGGCGGCATGGACAATGCCTACACCACCGAGGACGCGACGGTCTTCTGGGAAACGATTCCCAGTGTGGATTTGCCCGTGGCTCTCTGGCTTGAAGCGGATCGCATGAGGAATCTGGAGATTACCGACTCAACGTTCAAGAACGAAAGGGAAGTGGTGGAGGAAGAACGTCGCCAGCGTTTTGACAACCAACCTTACGGCAACGTGGTCGAAACTCTCTACGCCCACGCCTTTACCGTCTCCCCCTATCGCCACATGCCCATCGGGAGCATGGAGGATCTCCAGCACGCGAGCCTCGAGGACGTGCAGTCTTTCTATGACACTTACTACGTCCCGGAGAACGCCACGCTGGTGCTCACAGGGAACTTTGACGAAGAGCAGGCCCGGAAAGACGTCGAGCAATACTTCGGGCCACTCCGGGGAAACGATCGCCCCCTTCGCAGGGATTATGCGCAGGAGCCGTCGCAGACCTCCGAGCAAGTCGTGACGCTCCGGCAGCAGGTTGCCTTGCCCGCTTTCGTGGAAGGCTACCACATGCCGGCGGATGGCACCCCTGACTCCTACCCCCTCCAACTTGCGGCCAAAATCCTGGCGGACGGTGAAAGCTCGTGGGTTTACCGGCGGTTGGTGTATCAAAAGCAAATGGCGATGCAAGTGGATTGCGAGGGGAACTTTACCGAGCTGCCTAACCTTTTTTTCATCTTCGCGGTCATGAACCCGGGATACTCTCCCGCGCAGGGTGAGGCGGAGGTTGAGACCGTGCTCGACCGTCTAAAATCGGGCTCGATCACCGAAAACGATCTGAATCGGGCCAAAAACGAGTTGCTGCGCGACGACATCCTGAATCGCCAGAGCGCGCAAGGGCGCGCGGACGCGCTAGGCTACGATGCAGTCATTCTAAAAAACGCGGACCTTTATAACACGCAGCTTTCGAGATTTATACAGGTCACCGCTCGAGATATTCAACGCGTCGCGCAGAAGTATTTCATCCGCCGTAACCTGACGTTGGTGGAGGTATATCCGCAGGCGGGGCAGACAGGGAAATAGGCCTTATTGCGATGCAGAGCTGGTCACACAAACTCCTTAAGCGATGCGGGGGCTCGCCGTTTCTTCTCGTGATCCTCGGCCTGTCACTGGTGCGACTTCTTGCGGCGCGCGACCTGCCTCCGCTTGTTCCGCCTCCTCTTCCGGTGGTCATGCCCGAGCCTGCAGTGCGGGTCCTGGCGAATGAGCTGAAAGTCGTAGTCCTTGAACGGCACACCCTGCCCATCGTAACGCTGACCTTTACCACACCCGTGGGCTCGGAGGCGGATCCGCCGCGCTTACCGGGCTTGGCGCAGTTTGTTGCCTCAGTCTTGAATGAAGGAACCAAGAATCGCAGTTCGCTCCAGATTGCTGAGGCGATTGATGACGCCGGCGGAACGATCGATACGGGGGCGGACTGGGATGATTCTTATGCCCGCCTCAGCATTCTTGCCAGCCATACGCGGCTGGCTTTTGACCTTCTGTCGGATATCGTTATTCGCCCGGCCTTCGCGCCGGATGAAGTCGAGCGGATTCGCAAGCAGATTCTCTCCGCCCTCGACATCCTGCGCGATGATCCTTCCTACCTTGCGGATACGGTGTTTGAAAGGACGGTCTTTCAAGGGACGCCCTATAGCCATCCAGCCGAAGGAGTAGAAGGGTCCATCCGGCGCATTACTCCGAAGGACCTCAGAAAGTTTCATGCCCGCTTCTATCGGCCCTCCAATGCCGCCCTGGTTGTGGTGGGAGATATCACCACCGCGGACGCTTTCAACCTGGCACAGCATTTTTTCGAGCACTGGCGAGGCGGGAAGTCACCCTCTCGCCCGCCTCTCCATCCTCCAACCCCGATTGCCGCGCGGCGTGTGGTGGTGATTGACGATCCCGCCGCAGTTCAGACGGAAATCCGCATCGGCAATCTCGCAATCGAACGGGATAACCCGGATTACGATGCGCTGACCGTGGCCAACCAGATCCTCGGTGGGCCAGCTGAAAACCGGCTCTTCAGCGCGCTGCGGAGCCGGAGAGGCTTGGTCTATGGTGCCTCGAGCGATCTGGTCTGTTACCGGAGCGCTGGAGCTTGGGAGGCTAAAACATCAACCCGCACGGACGAAACGCTTAAAGCGGTCGAGGTCGTGCTCGGCCAGATGAAACGTATGACCGGGCGCGGCCTGGATCGTCAAGACCTGAGCTTCGCGCAAAATTACCTTGTTGGGCATATGGCGCTTGAATTTGAAACACCGCAGCAGATTACGGATCAGCTTCTCGATCTGCTCACCTATAATCTGCCGCTGGATTCCTGGAACAGCTTCCCCGAGAAAATCCGCGCCCTCACCGGAGGGGAAGTTGCCGAAGCCACGCGCCGGTACCTCGAACCGCGAAAGGCAACCATTGTTCTGGTGGGAAACGCTTCAGAGTTCAAGAAAAACTTGAAGAGGTTGGGCGAGGTGCAAATCATCCCCCTTGCTAATATGGATCTGGCTTCTAAGACGCTTGAACGACCCGGCAGAGCAGCCGTAAGCCGCCGGTAGCTCGAAACAGATGCCGGAAAAGGGTCCAGCCGCCGGTCATGCCACTTTGACACCCATAAAGCATGAAACTTTCAAAGCCGGTTGCTGAAAAGCTCTCGCAGCCGGTTATTCTGAAGAGCCGAAGGTGGGGCGAAAGCCTTTCACGCTGACGTTCAGTCATGGCCATTATGAAAAAGCTGGCCTTCACCGTTCTCGCTCTAGTGCTGCTGGCGATGGTCGCGGAGGGCGTCCTCCGGCTGCAATTTCTCATTCAACAGCCTGGCCGGTTCTATGCTGTGTTCCTGGCTCTTGCACTTACATTGGGTCTGTTTGTCGCGCTCACGGATTCGCGGGTCATTAAGTGGCTGCGACGCCATGTGGTGCGTTCCGCCGCGGTGTCGGTGGCGCTGCCGCTCCTTTTGCTCATTCCTTACTTCATTGAAGCAACCGGCACCGGATCACTTTCCGGGAAGGGCATCGCGAGGTTGCTGGCATATATTCTTGTGCCCCCGCTGCTCCTCCTTCCGGACCGCCTGCATACGGCAACGCGCATCGGTTGGCGGGATATTCTGGCAATGCTGGCACTGGCCCTGCCCGTCGGCACCGGATGGCTGGGAGGAATATGGGCGGGGTTCGGCGGAATCCCGTTCTTTCGTCCGCTCTACTCAGTTTGTGTAGGCGCGTATGCCTTCATCGTTGTACGCAACCTTCATGACGTTGGCTACCGGCTGACGTGGCGAAAACAGGATCTCTCGCAAGGGGTTGCCAATTTCATAGGCTTTGCCATCATCGGCATTCCTCTTGGCTATGCGCTGCATTTTATCCGTTTTCATGCCGGCCCGGCTCCGGTTGAAAGCTTCATTGTTCAATTTGTCGGAATCTATATCATGATTGCCATTCCGGAAGAGTTCTTCTTTCGCGGAATCCTGCAAAACTTCCTTGAAAAGAGTCTGCCTGGAAACCGCAGGGGCTTTTATGCGCTGCTGATCGCCTCAGCGATTTTCGGCGCCGCACATCTTCAGCACGCCCCAGTCCCGAATTGGCGCTATGCCACCCTGGCAACGATCGCGGGGATCTTCTATGGCAACACGTATCGCGACCGTCGTCGCCTCTCGGCTTCCGCCCTTACCCATACGCTTGTGGATTTTACCCGGCATTTTTGGTTCTGACCGTGTAATTTGGAGCAACGCCCACGGAAAGAGCATTGCCATGAAGCAAATAAAACAGGCCGAGTATTTTCTCACCGCGACATACCGTGGCGGTACGCTGGCTGGGGGAGTCGCATAAACCTGACGGCGACAAGGGAACCTGGCAAGGCGAGAAATCCAAGCAGTAAAATTTGATCCCGGCTTTAAGTTAACATAATATACCTTATCAGACGTTTAAAATCCTTCAAAACTCTACTCTTCTGGGCTGCAAACCCCTTGGCTTTGCAATTTTGCGCAGGCTACAACCCGTGCTGAGGCAGAGGAATAAGAAACAAGGATCGCAGGGGGATGCATCCGAAGCGCCTGTTTGCGCTTATGGTTATTGCGAACCAGCTTGCCCACCGTATCCATCAGGCCGTTCAGCGTGAAAAGCGAAACGGCCTGCGGATCCGTTTCAACTCACCGGGTTGTGACGTGCCAAGGATGGTAATGATGCTGGGTTATCAAATGGTCGGTAAGCCAACCCGCTTTCACTGCGACATTGCCGCAGACAACCGCAATTGCCCCAATACTGGCTCGGAGGAGGACAAGAATAGCAGAAACAAGGAACGCCACAGCCCCCAGGATGAGGACTAAGGATGCGCAAACCGTAAGGACTGCGATTGTATACATAATCTTCCCTCTCATTCAATTGGATGCGTTCTGATTTGCAAAAGATGCGGGTACACCCCCCGTTCAGCTATCAGGCTGGTCCCTGCGGTCAATGTCTCGGCGAGTCAGTGTGATACAATGTATCGCGGAGGTTTAAGGCGATGGCGGCGACAGCCACAGTGCATATCCGCGTCGACGAAAAAGTAAAAAAGAAGGCTGTGAAAACGCTAGCGGCGATGGGCATGTCGGTTTCCGACGCAGTCCGCATATTGTTGGTGCGTGTAGCCGCTGAGAAGGCCCTGCCGTTCGAGGTTCGGGTTCCCAACCGCAAGACTCAGTCTGCGATGGAGGCCGGGGAGCGTGGCAAGGTATCCAGAGCGACCACTGTGGCCGCGATGATGGTTGAGCTCAATGCGAACGATTGAGTGGACCTCTGCCTTCAAACGCGACTACAAACGAACCAAGGCAATGCCCCGCCATCGGGATATTGAAGCTCTGTTGCATGATATGGTTACCCTTCTGATCGATGATAAGGTGCTACCGGAGAAGCATCGCGACCACGGTCTGGGCGGTTATTGGAAGAGCTACCGTGAATGTCACCTGAAACCGGACCTGTTGCTGATTTACAAAAAGCCCGACGATAAAACCCTACGGTTGGTGCGTATGGGTTCGCATAGCGAGTTGTTCGCTAAATAGCGTACGGCCCCGTTTCAGTTGCCACGCCCGCCCCCTCCTAAACCGCTAGTTGATTCCCGCCTGATTTAGAAGGTACGGATAACGCACTTCATTGTATGATTCTCTTCTTGGCAATAGCCATCGCCTAGCCCTATCATGCTCCTTGGCCCTGCTTTAATGCTCGGACGAAATTCCCTGGTAAGCAAAACTCAATTTCGTGGCCCGCGAGGTGGTAATGCGATATTTCCTGTGCTCGGCGTTCATTCTATTCATGGCGGGTGGCTGGGCCCGGGGGGACGTGGTGGTGTTTAAGAACGGGGACCACCTGACCGGAAAATGGTCTCGCGTGGAAGGAGGCAACCTATTTTTCAATTCAGAGGCCGTAGGCAGCCTGACGATTCCCCTGAGCAGGATCGAGACCTTCTCCACCTCCGGGCCCACCGTCACCGTGCTTAAAGGCGGCACGGCAGAGCGAGGGACCGCCTATTTGCTTCCAACCGGTAACTGGCTGCTCGCGCTACAAAGGGGGGTGCGAATGGTTAAGCCTGGCTCCGTCGCGGTCATATTGCCGGAACAATCTTTTGTAAAAATGGGTGGGGAGCAACGGCCGAAGGTGTATCGAAACTGGCAAGGCAAGCTTAATTTAGGGTACAGCCTCCAACGTGGAAACACACAGTCCGGAACTCTCAGCGCGGGAGTCAATGCTCTTCGCACTCAGCCCAATCTGCCGGGAATGCAGACGCGCTGGCGCACGCATTACAATTTGAATATGCTTCTGGCCACGACGAGCACCACCTCAAGCGGCGTTGCGATCAGCTCCAACACCTTCACCTCGGGCATCCGCCAGGACTACATGTTTAATGCCTATGATTTCGCTTACGTGCAGACGCAATTCGATCATATCCAGCCGCAGGCGCTCAATTTGCGGCAGACCTATGGCGGAGGATTTGGCAAGGACGTTCACCGGACCTCGAAGGTGGAGGTCAGTCTTCTCGGTGGCGTCACATACGTCAACGAGGATTTCCAGGGCGTGCCCCGGAGACAAAATATGGAAGGCTTCGCGGGCGAACGGCTGAGGGTGCAACTTTCAAAGCGAGTTCATCTCATCAACTCCCTCGATCTTTATCCTAACATCACGTCGGCAGGCCAATTTCGCGGCGACACCAGCACCACCCTCAGCTTCAGTCTTAATTCCCGGCTCTCATTGAACACCAGCGTGGTGGATTTTTATCTTGGCGAACCTCCGACCGGGAGCCGCGCAAATAACCTGACTGCCACCACCGGCATAAGCGTGAATTTCTGACGGCGTCTTCGCGGTTATCTTCAACGATCCGCCTCCCAATCGTCCTCTTGGCTAACCGGAGAAACGATATCACCGATAATCTCAGCCGTGCCCGCCATTGACCCCACCCAGCTTTTGGGGCGTGGAGGAGCCGAAGGCGGGATCACCTCCGCGACCGGTTGCCCGAAGCGGGTGATCAAAACAGGTTTCTTGGTGCGCCGAACTCTTTCCAGGACGGCAAGGCACGTCGCCTTAAACTCCGAGATGGCCATACTCTCCATGCTAAAAAAATAATTTCCATTAGTTTACTATAGTCAACGACCATGGTCGATCCCCCGAGCGGCCAACGTCTCTCGAATTTGCAACGGAGCAGCCTAAGATATCCAGAGAGCATTCGGAAAAACGACCGGCAGTGGCCCTCCCGGACAATAGCTACGATTCGCTGAAATCGATCATCTTGGGCTGGATGCGGAACCCGCGGGTGGCGATGACGATATAGGCCACTCCGATGAGGAACCAGACGCCACCCACAATCTTGGCGAGAATGCTAAGGTTCCACCAGATCAGCGCGCAGAAGACGAACCCGAAAAGCGGCAAAAACGTGTCCCTGAGAATGCGCCGCTTGTGCCGGGTCCTTAACGCCACGGTAAAGTGCCAGAAAGCGGAAAAGTTGACGCCCATAAATGCCAGGAAGGCCCCAAAGTTGATCAATTCGCCCGCGTGCTCGTAAGCATTGCCGATGAAGCCGAGCGCGATCGCGCCGCCGTAAGCGAGCACGCCGATAATGAGGACGTTGTACGTGGGCGTGTTGGTCTTGGGGCTGAGGTAGCCAAACACTTTCTTGGGCAGCACTTCATCACGCCCCATGCCGAAGAGGAGGCGGGCGACGCCCAGCGTTCCCGTCAGCCCGCTCCCAAACCCCGCAAGAATCAGAATAGCGCCCATGGCTTCAAACAAGGGAACGCCGCCCACGCGCCGGCAAACATCCATAAACGCAGTTTCAAGGTTGGAAAACGTGTGCCAGTTCGGCCAAATACGCTGCCCGAGATAAACTTCCAACCCGCCCACCACTCCCGTAAACAGGCAAACCAGCACCGTGGCCAGCAGGACGTTGCGCTTGGGATTCGCCACGTCTTCCGAAAGCGTCGTAACGCCGTCAAACCCGATGTAAGTGAGTGCAGCAAATGAAGTGGCCTGCCAGACGCGGTGCGAATTGAACGTCTTGGGATCATAAACGGGTTGGAGGGAAACAAGGCCGTGCCAGCCCTGGGCATGCAAAAGATAATGGATGGCTAGGTAAATGAAGGCAACAATCACCACGCACATGCACGCGAGCAGAACTTTATTGGAGCGCGCTGAAGACCTGACGCCGCGGAGATTCAGCAGCGTCATGAGGCCTGCCACTAAGAGCGCGGCCACGGCGTAGGGCATTCCCGGAATATAGCGGGTGTGAATGGCGACCGCGATCCAGATGGTGTTGATGAGCGGCTGCATGAGATAGTCCAGAATCATGGCCCAGCCGACCAGGAAGCCAAGATGAGGGTTAAGACCCTTGCCGACATACGTATAGGCTGATCCTGCCGATGGGTAGACCGCCGCCATCCGTCCGTAGCTGACGGCGGTGATCAACATGGCAAACATTGCAATAAGAATGGTGGTGACGAAGTGGCCGTTGGAAAGTTTCTGGGCGACTCCAAAAAGCGGCACGGGAGCGATGGGCTGAATCAGGACGATGCCGTAAAAAACGAGGTCCCAAAGGGTGAGAACCCTTCGCAGCCGCGGCGCGCCCGCAGAACCTGATGCAATTTCAGACATTCGGGCCTTTGTCGTCGGTAGCTCGGCGTTCGTTTTTTAACGCCACGGCATTTCCATTCCTTTCTGAAAAGCCATTGAAGAGCCGCAGGGCCACAAGCTGGCCTCTGCGCTACCCGGCTTGCCGCATTACTGCACGGTCACTGGCGTTACGTTCCATCCGTCGACGGCCACCACGGGTTTGGTATCCCCCAGCTCGGACTGCCGGTAGGTTGCAGTCACGATCCTCTGCTCGCCCGGCATCAACTCAAAATAATTGTCTTGCCAAAGAATCGGGTGGACGTCTTCCCCGCCCTGTCCCTTCAGAACTCGCAGGTGGACGAAAAAGGCCAGGTGGCGAGTGGGATTGTTCACCACGACCTCATCCAGGCCGTTGTCCCCAGAAACGCGCGTGCGGGAGGAAACCTCCAGGGACAGGCGAGGCAGTTTGAGGAGCCCGGTTAGATTCGCATAGGCTGTAAGCGGAGTATAGTACCATGTGGAGGCGTCCCAGTTTGAAACGTCGGGATGAGTGGAAAGCCAGTAGAAGTTTCGGCTTACCGGCTTCCCTTCCGGATCCTCAAGCACCAGGCGGACAAAGTAGGTCTTGGAGAGCCCCCTGAGCGGTGGAATCACCAACACTGTATTCGAGCTGTCGGGAGGAATATCCAGAGTTGATTCCTTGGAGAACTTCAGCTTGAGGCCGAGATTATATACCTCTGTGCTGACGCGGTATTGCCGGTACTCATGCAGCGTGGAGTTGACGACCACCACCGAGCCATTATCGTAGGAGTATTGCACGTGGAGCGGCTCGCAAGCCTTCTTGGTCCCGAAATAACCTCCTCCCGGCCGCAAGTAATAATCGTAAAGATGCCAAATGGTTGAGGGCCAGGCATTACCCAGCATCCATTGGATCACTCCGGTGGAAGTATACTTGTTGCGCCCGAAAGCCTCAAACATGGCGCGCTCGCCTTCGTAAGCCATTAACTGAGACTTCTCAACGTAATCCTCCAGGTTTCGGGCCTTTCCATAGCGCTCATTCAAAGCCTGATTGTAAACGTCGAGATTCTTGAAAGCTCCGCCCCCCGCATGAAAATTCCAAACGCTGTCAATAGGCCACAAATGTTCCGGTGGCAGGAATTCCCTCAGGCTTTCGAGCACCGGGATGGCGGGTCCGGGACTGGTTTCCGTATTGAACCCGAAGGCCCCTCCGCGCTGGTGATCGAAATACCAGTAAGAGGGCGCAATGTAGTCGTAGGGGCCGGTCATCTTCACGCCCGTCCATCCTGCCCCGGCTGTCTTGGTGGAGCCTGCGGAAGCCACCGTGGGATTCGGCCAGTATTCTTCCCGGAAAACCCTTAAGTACATCGCCTCCGCCCTGACCGGCGGCGCATGATCGCTGCCGTAAAGAAAGGCCAGGATTGAAGGATGATTTCGCAAGCGTTGCTCCTGGGATCGCAGCGAGGCTTCCGCAACTTCATAATCCCTCGGCTTCCAGTTTCTCCAGCGTTCCCACCGCGAGCAGCAACACCAGCCAGCCATCACGAAAATGCCGTAGCGGTCGCACAAGTTGAAAAACCGATCGTCCATCAACTTGCCTTCAAGCCGGATGGTGTTCAGATGCATGTCTCGCACGTAGCGGATTTCGGCTTCTTCGCGGCGCGCGGAAAGGCGCAGCAGCATGTCCGGCGACCAGCCAGCGCCCCGGATCAGGATCTTCTTTCCGTTGACCATAAAAAAGCGGTGGTTTTGAGGATCGAGTCCCGAGGTGATCTCGCGAATGCCGAAGTGGACGTCCTCGCGATCGGAAACACTTCCGCTCTCTTCGAACTCCACCCGTAAATGATACAAATTTTGCGCCCCATACTGCCAAGGCCACCAGAGCCGCGGATGAAGGAAATTGAGCTGCGGATATCCTTGTGGCGTAAAGACGACCCGCTTCTTTTCATGAGGCGCAAGGCCTACAGGCTTGGAAAGCAAGACCTCGCCAATCCTTGCCCGGAGCGTGCCTTCAATCGTTTGCTCGGTGACGTTAGTCAAGGTCGCCGCAACAGTAAGGTGCGCGACGGCAAGAGAGGGCAGATCAAAGCGCGTGATTACCTGCGCGTGGCGCACCGCTACGGGACCGCTCCCCCTGACGTAAACCTCGCGGTAGATTCCCATGTCTTTGTCCGGCGGCAAGGGGTTCCAATCCACAAAGGTTATGGCAAGGTCGTCCGGGGTGGGCGCAAAAACCTCGATGGCAAGCGTGTTTTCTGCGCCAGGCGATGCGTCCTTTGTGATGTTAAATTCGTACTGCCGCCTCATGCCGTCCACTTGAGCGGTATTAGCCATAAGGCGTCCGTTCAGCCAGACTTCGGCACTGTTGTTAATCCCATTAAAGTGCAGCCACAGCCATTTGCCTCTCGCGGTCGAGGGAAGTTGGAACTGGGTGCGAAACCACCACCCGGAGCGGAAAGGGCTGTCTGGAGGCATGGAAGTATTCGCAAAATTCGCGCCGATCGGGTAAGAGGTTCCCGGTATGGATCTCAAGTTCATCCCGTAATCAGGATCGGGATAAACTTTGTTCTCCACCAGGGCGGCCAGCACCGTGGAAGGAACACGAGCGGGATACCAGCCAAGGGGATGAAAGCGCGCTGTCGAAATCACATCTCCGGTCTCTCGAACTTTAGCGGAAGATTGAATCACCCAACCCTGATCGAGGACCATCCGCGACCCGGGGGCCAGGAGCCCGCCCCCAACGGTCTGAGCCCCCGCGCTCGGGTTGTACAATGCGCAAAGCAATAAGACGACTGTAAGATTTTTCATGAACCTCCAATGTCTGTGTTTTCTTGGGAGCCGCGCACGAATCCCCCGAACGATGGATAGCGCAGCGTTTCCCGTTTTGTAAGCTCTGCGGCGTGCCCGTTAATCCCCCCCAGAAAAACTGTGTTTAACGAACCCTCAACTTACCTTACCCTTGCAAAATAAATCAAGCAAAGCAACACTCAAAATTTGACAGGATGGCATCCGTAGTTTAGATTGCCTTCCTGAACAAGGAGAGGACAGAAACCCATGATGGATCTTGGATTCGTTCGCGACAACCTTGAACGGGTACGGCAAAAGATGGAGGAGCGAGGCGCTGGAGACCTCCTGGGCAACTTTGAAGAGCTGGATCGTGAAAGGCGGCGACTTCTGGTGGAGGCGGAAAATCGAAAAGCACGCCGAAACAAAGTTTCCGATGAAATCGCCGCGCTCAAGAAGCAGAAGCTGGATGCTTCGTCGCTGATCGCGGAAATGAAGGAACTGGGGGCGGAGATTGTCGGTCTGGACAAAGAAGCCGGCGCGCGCGACGAGGAGCTGCGTGAGATTCTCACCCGCATTCCCAACCTGCCGCATGAGAGCGTTCCGGTTGGGCGGACTGCTGCCGACAACCGGGAAGTGCGTCGATGGGGAGAGCCGCGCAAGCTTAACTTTCAGCCTAAACCGCACTGGGAGCTTGGGACTGCTCTTGGCATCCTGGATTTCGATCGCGCCGCCAAGATCAGCGGGGCGCGCTTTGCCATCTATTACGGCGTGGGTGCGAAGCTGGAGCGGGCTCTCGCCAATTTCATGCTCGACCTTCATACGCGGGAGCACGGCTATACCGAAATTTTCCCTCCCTTCATTGTCAACTCGGCTACACTGTATGGCACCGGCCAGTTGCCTAAATTCGCTCAGGACCTGTTTAAGCTGGAAGGTTCGGATTACTGGCTCATTCCGACAGCGGAAGTGCCGGTAACAAATCTCTACCGCGACGAAGTTCTGG
>JASHTR010000363.1 GCA_030040455.1 Terriglobia bacterium
TAAAAACAAATGGCGTTATACGATTAACCGTTAATTAACTGGTTCTAACTTGACTGGTAGTACTTACCAACTATAATCGGCGTGCGTTTTTGTAATATCGCGTGGTTTGAACACACTAGTGCGTCGAAAGTGCCTTTACTTATGACCGCACCCTTTGGAATGCGGCGGCATGCCGCCGCTTTTCCCGTGGCCAGCTTGCTGGCCACAGGATATTCCTTCAGCGCCGCTAGCCCGCTCATCGGCGCAAGGCGGCAGCACGCTGCCGCACTCCAAGGCTCCCGCATACGTAAAGATTAAGTGTTGGGCGCACCATGCCAACTTATCGTGATATTTGCGCAGGAATTAATGTAGCAGGGGAGGAGTTTAAGAGCCATGAAGACCAAGTTGGTTGTAATGATGGCAATTGCGCTTACTTTAGCACCCGCGGCTCATTTATCGGCACAGTCGCTATTTGCTACTCTGACTGGTGTTGTGAGCGACCCGACGGGCGCGGTGGTGTCGGGGGCGACGGTCAAACTGATTAACGAGGCGTCGGGCTCGACACGCGTGACGCGAACCAACGGGGACGGCTATTATACTTTCGCCGACGTGACCGTTGGCAACTTCACTTACAAGCTGACGGTTGAAAAGCAAGGCTTCGAAACGTATTCGGCCACGGCCTTGAGCATCCTGGGCGGCCAGAAGCGCAACCTGAACGTTACCCTTCAACTTGGCAGCACAACGCAAACCATCCAGGTAAGCGGTGTACTTTCTTCCATTGTCCCCGTGGACTCCGGCGAAAAGTCAGAAACGCTCACCACTCAGCAACTCCAAAACTTCATCCAGATCGGGAGCGACGCCGTCGAGTACCTCAAGATGATGCCGGCCTTTGCGGTCAACAACGGGACGAACAACAAGGCCAATTATGACGGAGAGGTCATCGGCATCAATGCGAATGGTAACGGGAGCGAGACGAGCCAAAGCCCTCTCAATAACGCTTTTTCTTACTACGGGGAGCCGGAAAATACGGCCGACATCATCTCGGATGGCGCACACGTTGCCGACCCCGGCTGCGACTGCGACACCCCGGTGAACCCGAACTCGGATTTTATTTCAGAGATGAAAGTCGCGACCACTGACTTTAGCGCCGACCAGGAGAAAGGCCCGATTGTCATCACTACGGTAACTAAGTCCGGAACCAGTCAGTACCATGGCTCTGGGTTTTTTTACGCCCGCAACTACGTGCTGAACGCCAACGATGCAGAGTTCAACGCGTCGAGCACAACGAAGCCACAAGAGGATTATTACTTCCCGGGCTTCACATTCGGTGGCCCGATACCGATCCCGGGCACGAGCTTCAACAAAAGCCGGCAAAAGCTGTTTTTCTTTACGGGATTTGAGTATTTCCATCAAACCCTGGACACCGGCCTGCTTCGGGCGACGGTTCCTACGTCGGCGGTTACGAGCGGTGACTTTTCAACGTCCTCGATGGAGCAACTTGGTGATGCCAACGATGGTTACATCACCGGCTCTGGCGCCCCTCCGGGAGTGAACTGCGGAACGTCGGGCTCTTTCACTCCTTGCCTCAATGCGAATGCGCTCGCGATGTTTCCGGGCGGGCAAATTCCGACTGCGGATATGTCCAGAGATATGCTGGCGCTGATGAAGCTCTATCCGGCGCCGAACGCCAATCCCAACACGACCGGTGGCTATAATTACGTCGAATCAGAAATATATGGTCAGCCTGATTGGCAATCGGACTCGCGCGTTGACTACAATATTAGCGACAGCACCAAGCTGTTCGTTCGATATAACCAGCAAGGCGAGACGCAACTGTTCCCTGTGGGCCTCTGGGGGTCGAGCGCCAATCAGGTTCCCTTGCCAACCCCGATCGAGGGCAAGAACGCGTCCTATTCGCTTTCAGCGGGCTTGACTCAAATTTTCAGCCCAACGATGACGAATGAACTTGTCCTTGGGTATTCGGAGATCCTCTTCCCGAACGTTTTTGAGGATCCAGCAAAAATGGATCGCACGAACGTCGGCTACAACATTGGAGGCTTGTTCAAGAATGGCGTTGCCCAGATTCCCGAATTTGGGTGTGGCGGGTGTGAGGTGGCGTTGCTGGGCAATTACGGTGGATTTGAGATCGGCGGCCCCTCTCAGGGTCTGTTTGCGGATAAGTATATGCCCAGCCTCAGCGACAACATTACCAAGGTTGTTGGCGCGCATACCCTCGAAGCCGGTTTCTTCTATGAGTTTATTAAAAACACTCAGCCTGATAGCGCCTACTCCAACGGCGATTGGCAGTTCGTTTCCGCTAACAATCCCTATACCACCGGCGATTCCTATGCCGATGAGGTATTGGGCCTTGCGAGCTACTACAATGAACAAAACTTCAACCGGCTTAACGACATCTCCTGGAACGACTATGAACTCTTCGTGCAGGACGACTGGAAGGTAACAAGGAGACTTACGGTGAATTATGGCATGCGCTTTGAACACATGCAGCCGTGGCAGGACCGCCTGAACTTCGGCTATGCCATTTTTGAGCCGTCGCTGTATACGGGCGAATCGTGTACCTCCTCGCCGACCTTCTGCGGATTCACATGGCACGGCAAAGACTCAAGTATTCCGGACGGCGGCTTTCCGTCTCGCGCCCTTTTCTACGACCCTCGCGTCAGCTTCGCCTACGATCTGGGTGGCAGCGGGAAGACGGTCTTGCGAGGCGGTTTTGCCGTATATCATTTCCACTCGGGCCAGTTCACGAGTGGTTTAGGCACCACTGCCGGGGAGGAGAGCATCACTGAAGACAGCACCGTTCCATTGCCAAACGGGACGACGCAGCCGTTGCTCGTAGACCCTTCGCCGCTTTTCCCGGGCGCGGATGGATTGGAGACGTTACCTTATACGGCCAGTGCCTCCTCTCCGACTGCGGTCTCCAGCACGGACAGTGCTGAGCCGTACACGGAGAACTGGAACTTCACCATTTCCCAGCAACTGCCGTGGTCCAGCCTGCTCGAAGTCGGTTACGTTGGCGACCGCAGCCGCGACCTTTCCAGCTCAGGCAACGGTGGCGCAGCGGACATCAACGAGGAGAACATCAATCTGGTCCCGATCGGCGCCATGCTGTCTTCGAAAAATAACGGGGTCGACCCGAACACGCTTGTCGCCAACAATTTTCGCCCGTACCTGGGCTACTCAGACATCTATCCCGTAGTGAGCCTGGGCTATGCAAATTACAACTCGGTGCAGGTATCGTGGATTCGCACCCATGGCCGGTATACCCTCGATCTGAACTACACGTTGGAAAAATCCATGGGGCTCACAGGCTTTTTTAACCAATTCGACCTTGCAGACAATTACGGCGTCCAGCCTACGAACCGCGCCCAAGTCTTCAACGCCGCTTATTCCATTCAGCTCCCCAACCCCGCCCACAACCGGTTTATCGGCGGGATCGTCAACGGGTGGCAGCTCTCAGGTATTACCTCGATTCAGAGCGGAGCCAATTTGTCAGGAATAGAAAGCCAGGGCTTCAACATGAATCTCAACAGCGCCAAAATTCCGGGCACCACCTTCAACATCAGCAATGTTTCGCTGCTGGGGACGCCTGATATTCAACTCAACCCAATCGAAACATGCAACCCGAAGAGCAACCTGGGACCACACCAGTTCGTTAACGGAAGCTGCTTTGCCATGCCGACGGAAATCGGGCAAAATGGCCCGACCGTCATACCTCCCATTTACGGACCGACATACTTCAATTCCGACTTGGGCGTGTTCAAGACCTTTAGGATCAAAGAGTCGAAAAGTCTGCAGTTCCGTGTGGACGGCTACAACTTCCTGAACCATCCGCTGTGGTCCTTCCCGAACGGAGAAAATCTTGGGCTCACCTTCGACCCGACAACCGGAAAGGTGAGTAACCCGGACTTCGGCATCACGCCCGTCCAGGTAGGCCACCGAATCGTCGAGCTGGGGGTCAAGTTCCTCTTCTAGGCTTGGGAATAATTCAACTGGGGGGTGATCTCAGGGGCGGCCTTTTCGGCCGCCCCTGTTTCGTTTATCCTAGTGCCATGCCGGGAATGAGAAATGCTCTGCTCGTCTACCTGCTGCTCGTCTTCGGTAGGCCTGCGATGGCATGGAGCGCGCCGGGCCAAACCAGCGTTTCTCAAGCCACAGGAAGGGCATCCACCGGCCTCACCGCTTCCGCGGCATCCAGCCCGGAGGCCCGAGCCATCCTGGCTCGGGCCATTCAACTTCACCAGGCAGGAAAATTTGGCGAAGCCATTCGCGAGTACCGGAGGTATCTCGCGCTCGATCCCGAAAATTTCCTCGCGCGAGCCAATCTGGGAGCGGCGCTTGCCCACCAGGGCAGATACACGGAGGCGATCGAGGAGTACAAAAAGGCTCTCAAGATCCGTCCTGACAATGCGCAGGTGAAGCTTAACCTGGCGCTGGCGCATTACAAAACCATGCAACTTAACGAGGCTGCACGCGAACTTGTGCCTCTTCATGTGGCGGCGCCCGAGAACCTGAGAATTGCGCTTTTGCTCGGTGACTGTTACTTTCGCCTCGGAGATTACGAGAAGACGGTGGCTCTTCTTAAGCCGCTGGAGGCCGCCGAGCCCCAATCCGAAGCGCTGGATTATCTGCTGGGGATGTCGCTGATTCAGGACAAGCAGGTCGTGCAGGGCGAAGTTCTTGTAAACAAAATCATGCGCAATGGAGATTCCGCTGCAGCCCACCTGATGCTCGGCGAAGCGCACCTGGCGATCAACGACACGGGGGGCGCCATCAACGAGCTCACTCAGGCCCTCAAGCTGGATCCGAAGATGCCGCTCGCGCATTGGCTGTATGGCAGGGCGCTGCTTGGAGTGGGGTCTCGTGTTAAAGCGATGCAAGCTTTTCAAGAGGAATTGGCGATTGATCCGAATGAGTTCGGCCCGAACCTCTACCTTGCTTACATGCTGAATCAAGAGCACAAATATCAAGAAGCATTACCTTACCTGAGCCGTGCGCTTCAGGTACGGCCAGGCTCGCCCCAGGCGGAGTACCAGGTTGCTGTGGCCGAGATCGGAATGGGAAATCTTAAACAGGCAAGGAACCTGCTGGAGGCTTTGGTCAAGGATGCACCAACTTTTGTGGAAGCCCACATCTCGCTCGCGACCGTCTGTTATCGGCTTCATAACCGGCGGGAAGGTGACCGGGAAAGCGCCATTGTGGCCAGGTTGAACGCTGAAATCCAAGCCCACCAGGCAGCTCAAGTTATGGAAGGCAACGATCATGGGACGGCGCCGCCGGGCGGAAAAACACAAGGCCCATCACCGGATGGCGTGAGCCCGCATAAGTTGATGGTGCCCCCGGCCGGTTTTTAGCTGTGAAAAAGACGGAGAGAATCTGTGCCATCATTACCCCCGGAATTCCGCCCGTAAGGCAGATTGCTGCTTACGCGGGAATGACTTGGGGGTGCCTCTCATGCTTTGCGGGCGTCGCCAAGCGACACGACCGGCGGCTAAAGTTTCACTCACTTCGATTTTTGAGCTTTTTTGTGCTCTTCGATGAGCTCGTCATACTTTTTCAATTGCGCGGGGTTCAGAATCTGGCGGATGTGGTTGTCTGTCTTCGCGTGCAGCGCTTCGAATTGTGGACGGTTGGTTTCCTGCAGGGCGTGAAATTCCTTGATGTGGTCGTCAATGATCGAGCGAAGCTCCGGCACCTGTGCGGGGGCCAGGCTGAGCTCGCGCGTCATATTGCGGATGTAGGTGTCCTCACTCCACTTCCGATGCCATCGTCCCGTGTTCCAGGCGTAATAGTACGTCCCAATCCCGCCCAGAATGATGCCAATCACGAAGGTGATGACGAAATACAGATAGGCACGTCGAGTCATAGTTTAATGGGACCCGAGGTAGCTCGCGGGCTTCACCTCAATGAAAGTCGGAACGGGCGGAAGATCAAAAGAAACCGGATAGGCCGTTGCCGAAATGGTCTCAGGCTGCTGCCAGTAGGATTCGACGTTGGGGGGGTGATGCACCGGACTGGAGACGGGCAGAATCATCGCCAGCAGCAGAGCGCACACCAGCACCAGCGTCGCCAGCACAACGCGGCGGCCGGCCTTTTCAAGAAATTCCAGCGGCGCGAACAGCACGGCATCCTCTTCTCCCAAATGGCTCAAGACTCGCGCGCTGAAACCCCAGGAAGGCTCCGGGACGCCCTCGCGGGAGAGCATGGCCATGCCCATCGCCACCGTAGACCATTCTCGGGCGTAAGATTGGCAGGCGGCGCAGTGATCCATGTGCTCTCGCGCGGCTTCAGGGAGATGCGTCTCCTTAAATTCGTCAAACATTTTTCGGACTCTCTTGCAACGCATATCCTTAGCCTCCTTGACGCCAGCGTCTCAAATCCGCCAGCATTCTTTTGCGAGCACGGTGCAGCCGGACTTTCACCTTGCTCGTGCTCCAATTCAGGATTCTTCCGATTTCCTCCACGGGTAAATCCTCGATTTCTTTAAGCGACAGCACGATGCGGTCTTCCGCCGGGGCGCGCTCAAGCAACTTCTCTACGAGATCTTTCTGCGCCATCTGCTCTTCGGCGCTCGGCTCACCCCGCTCACGCTGCTGCGGGATTGCCTCCAGCACCCGCCGGGCATCCTCGGAAAGCTGCCAGTAATAAGTGACCCGCGAGGACCGCTGCCGGCGCAGATAATCATAGCAATGATTCACGGCAATGCGCGAGATCCACGCGCCGAACGATGCCCGGAAATTGTAACTCCGAATCGCCCGGAAAGCCTTCAGGAGAATTTCCTGTGCCAAATCCTCCACTTCGTCCTGGCGCCGAACGATATGGAACACCAGGGAAAAGACCCGGCGCTGATATCGCTCCACCAGCCGTCCAAAAGCCTCCTGTTCCCCATTCTGCGCGAGCTTTATCCATTCGACTTCCTGCCGCGCTTGGGGATCATTCTGCATCCGGAAACCATTGGCCTTTGTCCCTAAAAGATGATACGCACCAGGCCTTTGCGGGGTTACAGCTTCCCGAGGGTGATTGGATATCAGGCAATAGTTTAATTTCTAGTTGACTAATTTGTTACAATATGAGATATTCTTCACGTTATGGTTATTGGACGTCGGCTACGAAAACTTAGAGAAGAAAAAAGCCTTTCTCAAGGCGACATCGAAAAGCGCACCGGGCTGCTGCGCTGCTACATCTCCCGGGTCGAAAACGGGCACACCGTGCCTTCACTCGAGACCCTGGAACGGCTCGCGTCAGCACTGGAAGTTCCTCTCTACCAGTTGTTCTACGAGGGGGACGATCCACCCGCGCTCCCGAACCTGAGCATCCGACAGCCTTCGGAAGAACTGGGCCTAGACGAAGAAACGGAAAAGCAAGTCCGGTTCTTCGAAAAGGTGCGTCGCATTCTCGAGAAAATCGAAGAGAAAGACCGGCGACTCCTCCTGTACATGGCCCAGAAACTGGCGAGCCGCTGACAAGCAGACGACATTGCTTATTGTCTTTCGTCTCAAGCCTGCGAAGTGTGCTTACTCCCATTCAATGGTCCCGGGTGGCTTCGAGGTAATATCAAAAACCACGCGGTTCACGCCCTTGACCTCATTGACGATCCGCGTAGCGATGCGGGAAAGAAGCGCCGGAGGAAGCCTTGCCCAGTCAGCGGTCATTCCGTCTTCCGATTCAACGGCGCGCACCGCGATCACGGAACCGTAGCTTCTCGCATCCCCCATCACCCCAACGCTCGATACCGGCAATAAGACCGCAAACGACTGCCATAAGCGATAATATAACCCTTCCTTCCGAACCTCTTCCTGAAGGATGGCGTCGCCCTCCCGAACCATTCGCAACCTGTCTTCATTAATCTCCCCCACCACTCGCACGGCAAGGCCAGGCCCCGGAAAGGGTTGCCGCCCCACCAGGTCCTCGCTCAATCCGAGCTCTCTTCCCACTCGCCTCACTTCGTCTTTGAAGAGCTCACGAAGAGGTTCAATCAGCTCGAACTTCAGATCCGACGGAAGGCCCCCCACATTATGGTGGCTCTTGATGGTGGCTGCGGGCCCCTGGACCGGCACGGACTCGATGACGTCGGGGTAAAGGGTTCCTTGAACCAGGTAGCGGATCTGACCCAGCTTCCGGGACTCCTCCTCAAAAACGCGAATAAACACTTCGCCGATGATCTTTCTCTTCCGCTCCGGGTCCGTCACCCCGCGCAGGCGGTCGATGAACCGGGCGGAGTGGTCCACAGCCCGGACGCGCAGATGCGGCTGAGTTCGGAGGGCCTCCGTGACTTTCTCAAACTCGTTCTCGCGGAGGAAACCATTGTTCACAAAAATACAGGTCAATTGGTCTGGGATGGCCCTGCCGGCAAGCGTGGCGGCAACCAGTGAATCCACCCCTCCCGAGAGCGCGCAGATGGCGCGTTCCTCCCTCACTTGCTCGCGAATCCGCCGGATGGCGCTCTCAATGAATGCCGACGGAAACCAATTCGGTTTTACTCCGCAAAGGTCCAGCACGAAGCGGCGAAGAATCTCCTCGCCGCGCTCGGTGTGCCGGACTTCAGGGTGAAACTCCACCGCATACATCCGGGCTTCAGGGTTTTCCATCACCGAGATGGCATTCTCCGTCCATCCCGTTACCCGAAACCCCGGCGGAGCTTGAGTGACGTGATCGCCATGACTGTTCCAGACGCGGAGTGGAGACGGCAGGCCTTTTAACAGCTCGCTCGAGGGATCGATGCGAAGTTGGGCAAAGCCGTATTCGCGTCTCGGCGCTGGCTCAACCTTCCCTCCCAAGGCCACCGCCATCGACTGAAAGCCATAACAGACGCCGAGAACCGGAACGCCCAATTGGAAAATGCGCTCGTCGCATCGGGGTGAGGCAGGATCGTAAACGGATGCTGGCCCCCCGGAAAGGATTACTGCCGCTGGATTCATCCTTGCCAGCTCTTCAAACGGTTTGAGACACGGAAAAATAACCGCGGCAACCTGGGCTTCCCGGATTCGGCGCGCGATGAGCTGCGTATATTGTGAGCCGAAATCGATGACGACGACGGGGCAGATTGAATCCATTGGCGCTATTTCACTACGATGCTGACGAGCTTCTGCTGGACCACAATGACCTTCAGCACTTGCCGGCCATTCAGATATTGTGCCACCTTCTCGTTTCCTTGGGCGCGGCGCCGGATCTCTTCTTCACTCAGGCCCGCGGCTACCCGGATGCGCCCGCGCAGCTTGCCATTCACCTGCACCGGCAGCTCGATTTCCTCCTCGGCGGCCAAGTCTGCGTCATAGCGAGGCCACGGCACGCGCAGGGCAGGCTCCGTGTGGCCCAACGCTTCCCAGAGCTCGTCGGCGATGTGGGGAGTGAAGACCGAAAGCATCAAAACCAGAAGCTCCAGCGATTCTTTGAGGATTTCCGATCGAATTTCGCTGCTGCCTTCGAGCTCGACCAGGTCATTCACAAGCTCCATCGTCATGGCAATGTCGGTATTAAAATGCCAGCGCTCTTCCATATCTTCGGTGACATGCCGCAACGTCTGGTGCGTCTTGCGAAGCAGCCGTCTTTCCGCCGAAGTGAGTTGGGCAACCGGATTTGCGCTGGCAGGCGTTTTGACGCTCCGCAGCTTCTCTGCATGTCGCGCCACGAGCCGGTAGACGCGGCTCAGGAAGCGCGCGGCACCTTCGATGCCCGCATCACTCCAATCGAGATCCCTCTCCGGAGGCAGCGCGAACAGCATGTAAAGGCGCACCGTGTCAGCCCCATAGCGCGCGCACATCTCTGCCGGGTCCACCACGTTGCCCTTGGACTTAGACATCTTGGCGCCGTCCTTGATGACCATGCCCTGCGTAAACAGCCGGGCCACCGGCTCGGGAAAGCTCACCAGGCCAATGTCCTGCATCACCTTGGTAAAGAACCGCATATAGATGAGATGGAGGATGGCGTGCTCGATGCCTCCGATATATTGATCGACCGGAAACCAGTACTGGACGGCGGAGGCGCTCACGGGCGCGGTGGCAATCCTCGGGTCTGTATAGCGATAGAAGTACCAGGAAGAATCCACGATCGTGTCCATCGTATCGGTCTCGCGGTGCGCCGGCCCGTGACACTTCGGGCAGCGCACCGAAACGAACTCCTGAACCGCGGAGAGTGGGGAAGGGCCGCGGCCGCTGAACTTCACATTCGCCGGTAGCGTCACCGGAAGGTCGTTTTCCGGCACCGGAACGACTCCGCAATCGTCGCAATAGATGATGGGGATCGGCGTCCCCCAATAGCGCTGCCGCGAGATGCCCCAGTCGCGAAGGCGATACTCGACCGCCCTC
>JASHTR010000364.1 GCA_030040455.1 Terriglobia bacterium
GCATCAGGAACCAGAACGTTTCATAGAACGGCGGCAGCACAACCACGCTCAGGGATTGACCCTTCGTGTTCCACACGCCGTCGCTGTTGGCGGCGACGATCCTGAAGACGTAGCTGCCCGGCGGAAGATGCGGATAATAAGCGGTGCGCCTTGTTCCTGCCTCAACCCAATGCCGGTCTAATCCTTCGAGTTCGTAACTGAAGCGTATTTGCCCGGGCCTTATAAAGCTCAGAGCGGTGTAATTGATCTCGAGGTTTGTGTGCCCTGGCTTCAGGCGCAAGCCTTGCCGGCAGTCTACCGGGCGCAGGTCAACGAGGCAGCTTTCAATGGTCACGGGTGGGGGCGTTCGGCTGGCCGTGACCGCCGTGGGGTCGACCACGGCGACGCCATCCTGTGTGGCGAACCACAACCGGCCATCACGCGCCTTGAAAGACATCGCCTGTCCGGTCCCGCTGCATTCCCCCGGCAGGCCATCGGATTTGCCGAAATGCGTTGATGTTACTTGCGCGATCCGGCGTGCTGCGAAGTCGTTGAGCTCCTGCTTGCGGACGCGGTAAAGCCCTAAACCACAACTCATCCACAAATAACCAAGGTTGTCCTCAAGGACGGCGTCGGCGCGGTTGCTATACAGCCCGGCCGCAGTGGTGTAGTGTGTAACTTTGAGGCCGTTCGGCCCGCTTGCCAAACGATACAGGCCGTCGTCCAGTGTCCCCACCCACCAGACCCGTGCCTTGTCTTCATACAGCGCTTCAACACTATTTCCGCGTAATGCCCCGACCGGTGCAAACCTCCCGCCTGCGTATTCAGCAAGCCCGGCGTTCGTTCCGATCCAAAGCTTTCCGGCGCGACCCTCCTCGATAACGTTGACCTTGCTCCCGGGCAGCCCGTTCCGCTCGGTGAAATGCGTTAACACGGTTTTATGGAGCTGGTACAAGCCTTGGTTGCCTCCAAACCACATATCGCCGGCCCGGTCGCGAATGATCGCATTAAGACGGCCTTTGACACGGGCGGAGAGGGCTTTCTCCTCGTGGAAACGGCCGTCTTTAAACCGCACGATGCTGCCGTCCCACGTGTGCACCCATAATGAGCCATCCGGGTCCTCACAGAGCGCGTCAACCAGGTTAACCCAAGCCCAGGAATCCTGCGACTGGCTGGGACGGTAAAAAGTGGTGAAACGTCCGCCTTCAAGCTTTGTCAATCCACCGCTGCCGAGCCACACGGCACCCGAGCGATCCTGCAGCATCGGGCCAATCACGTTGGCCTGCGCCCCGCCCGCCCGGCGATACGTGGTGATGACCTGTTTTTCCAAGCGGTAGAGGCCACTATCCAGTGTCGCAAACCACAGATTTCCTTCGCGGTCCTCCATCACTTGGAAAACATTCGGCGTGGTAATTTCCGGCAGGCGTTGAAAGCGACCGTTCTGCCATAAACCGACCGCGCCATAATGATTGCCCATCCAGATCCGCCCTTCGCGATCCTGGGAGCAAATGTAAATGGAGGCGGCGGATACATCCGGCACGCCATGAATCACCTTCAGACGGCCGTGATCGACGCAGTTGTACTCGTGCGGCCGGCCGGCCAGGCTGTACCAGAGCCGGCCATCAGAGTCTTCGGTGATCGACCCGATGTAAACGGTGGCGGGATCCCGGACGTCCGGCGGCAGCGGCAGCGGCGACCAATGCCCGTAGGCGAATCGCTGCCACTTGCCTGCAGTGAATCGCCAAAGGCCGAAGAAGCGCGCATCATGGGTCATATTCTTCGGTTTGGTGAGCCACGCATCCAAAGAGCGGTCGAACTTCGAACGAGGCAGAGCCAGGTGGCCGTTCCGCCAGCGGACCACGCCCCCGTTCGTGAAGATCCAGACCGTGCCGGAGGCATCGCCGTCGATCCGGAGGATCTCATTGCCGGGCAATCCGTCCTTGGTGGTTAGCGATGTAAAGACACCGTGGTGATATCGAACACAGCCGTCGTCGTCGGTGCCCATCCACAAGTTGCCTTGCGAGTCCTCCCATATTGCCCGGTAAGCAAACCGGTTGGTGGAGAGGCCTGGAGTGTCGGCTTTGTTGAAAACCTTGAAGTGTACCCCGTCGAAGCGGGCTATGCCGTCCAAGGTGGTCAGCCATATATATCCATCCCGCGTCTGGTGGATTGCCATGATCCAGTTGTCGGGAAGCCCATTCTCGGTTGTCCACGAGGTGAAGCGGTATTGAGCAAATGCAGCCGATCCGAAGTAGAAGAGGGCTAGCGCCCAGCACAGGAGGGCCGCCAGATGGCAGTCGAAGGGGCGAGCTGTTTTCCACAAAAGAAGTCTGCAACCTCTGAAATCACGCTGGCGACATCCAGGGAGGTGTCGAGCCGTTCTTTTCGGAGAGGGCCGCGCCATCGGATTTCCTTATGTGGGTCGTCAGCGGATCTGGCCGTCGGGCCTGCGGGTTCAGAAGCTATTGCCAAGCCTCGTTTAGAGATGGTTCACACGACGGCTTTGCCAAGTATTTCTCCGTCAAAATCCAACCGCCGGGGTAGAGTCCAGATGTCAAAACAATCCTTTATTCGGCTATTGAGAGTACCGGGCATTGAGGTTCCTCTTCCTCCTCGCGGGAGAGAAATTCAAGGTTTCAGGGGCGGTTTCCAAGCCAGTTTAATAGCGGTAGGAGTGTGGAGCGCCACTTCTTGGCCCTTGCCGCATCACGAAGATATTATCAGCAATTAGTATGGCGGTAAATATGTCGAATCATAACCTCCACCGTTACCTCCGTCGCCTTGACGTAGAACGGTCGGGAGCGGTCGAGGATCATCCTCGTGGAGTCACCATCGGCATTGAGCTGGGAGATCGGTTCAATACTGAGTTTTTGTATTATTTCGATCTTCCTACCACCGGCTTCTATTACAAGCGAATTGCTTTCGCCTTCCAGCGCATCTTTAGCGCCATGATCTTTTTCGGTACAGACGAGCGGCGCGGTCAGAACGCCCTCCTTGGAGTGCCTGCTTCGCAGGCTGAGAATCTCGACAGCTTATACTAGAAAACGTATACTAGCATGGTGGAGAGCGACGTTAAGCCCGTCAGGTGGGTAGGATCGTCGAGGCGAGACTTGAAGACATTCCCCAGGCCCGTCCGGCGGCGTATCGGTCAGACCCTTTATGCGGTGCAGGACGGCGAAGAATACCCCTCGGTCAAGTCATTGAAAGGTTTCGGAGGCCGCGCTGTTCTTGAGATCGTGGCACCCTACCACGGCGACACCTTTCGGGCAGTGTACACGGTCCGCTTTCAGGACGTAATTTACGTTCTACATGCCTTCCAAAAGAAATCGAAGAAAGGCATCGCCACGCCCAAGAAGGAAATCGACTTGATCCGACAACGGTTGGTAGCAGCAGAACAGGACTATAGAGGAAGGTAGACGCCATCATGAAAAAGAGAGCTAAGATCCAGATCAGGGAAAGCAGCGGCAACATCTTTGCCGATCTTGGCTTTCCGAATGCCGAACGCGAGCAACTCAAGGCGCAGCTTACGCTGCGCATCTATCGGTTAATCAGGCAGCGCGGCCTGACGCAGGCGCAGGCCGGCAAAATCCTCGGTATTGAGCAGCCGCACGTCTCTGCCCTGATGCGCGGACTGTCCGGCGCGTTTTCGGTCGAGCGTCTCATGGATTTTCTCACCGCACTCGGGCAGGATGTTGAAATCACGGTGAAGGCTGCGCATCGCAAGCATGGCGAAGTCCAGGTCCACGTCGCGTGACG
>JASHTR010000365.1 GCA_030040455.1 Terriglobia bacterium
TCTCATGGTTCTGGATTATCCATTGCACGTTTAGTTTTCATTCCTGCCTTAATTACGCTGGCGGTCACGATATTGCGATTGGAAGGTGAGCTGCGCCACTGGTCGCAAATATTCTTTAACACCTCGGCGGGGGGGCGTGGAGCAATCGTAGGCATTACGTGGCTGCCGATCATCTTTGGGCCGTATTTTGCCGTCAAGCTTAAGAATAGCGGCGAGAGGGAGCAGCCAACTCTGCCAAAACGGTCGGCTTTGCGATTCTGGGGCTAATCCTAGCCATTGCCGGCGTCTTCCTCTTCATTGCTCCTGTCGTTACGTTCCCGGGTAAACAGATTGTGGGGTTGCTGTTGATCGTGGTCGCGGCTGCACTGCAATTTGTTCCATTCCCTCGATTAGCGAAAACCTTAATTGCCTATGCGTATGCGGCCAGAATTCCGGTGGTCGTGGTTATGTACTTCGCGATTCGGGGGAGTTGGGGAACTCATTACGATGCTCTGCCCCCGGAAGCGGTCCCGGCCAGTTTCTGGCCGAAGTTTTTGGAAATTGCGCTGATCCCGCAGCTTATTTTTTGGATCGCCTACACGATCATCGTGGGCACGCTGGTCGGCGCGATTTTTATCGCGGTGCGTAAACAGCCAGCGATTCAGGCACCATAGAATGGCGGATCAAAAAAGGTAATCCGGGCCGTCCTTGGGAGCCTCGCCGGAGCCGGAACCCTTCTCTCCCGCTTCTTTCTTCTTTTTCCGCAAAGCAGATTGGATCATCATAAACTGGCCCACGTTGTCAGCGTTCAGTATTCCCACCAGGCGTCCATCATGCTGGACGGGCAGTGAGCGGCAGCGGCCGGCGTGAAGCAAAGTCAATGCATGTTGGAGCATGTCGTGGGAATCAGCCATGAGGAATTCCCGGCGCATAGCGTCTCGCACCAGGGCGCCCGAGCCGTTCTGGGAGAGGGCCTTCATCAAGTCTTCGCGGGTTAGAAGACCCAGCACATGATCTCCGAAGACCACTGGAAAATCCTGCTGCCATCCACCTACAACCTGTTCAACCACGTGGCTTAACGTGTCATCGGGACGGAGGGTCTGGAAGTTGGTCAGCATGACTTGCTGCACCGGGATGCCGCCGAGCGAGGACTTCATCATCGTCATTGAGGCTTCCGCATCCGCGCCCATCCACACAAATAGGGCGATGAAAAGCAGAAACGGGTCGGAAAACAGCCCCACAAAACCGAAGATCAGCGCCATTCCCTGGCCGATGTGGGCCGCCATTTGCGTGGCGCGGGTATACTCCATGCGCGTCGCTAGCAACGCCCGCAGGACCCGGCCGCCGTCCATCGGGAAGGCCGGAAGCAGGTTAAATCCCACGAGCCATAGATTCACCACCATGAGCTTTTCCAAAAAATCCCCGCCCACCCACCGGAAGTCCTGCCACTGCGGATGAATGCCGAGCACCACGAGGATGGCAAACAGACCGGCGGCGATCACAACGTTCACTGCCGGGCCGGCAATAGCCACCCAGAGCTCCTCGCGTGGCTTCTCCGGCATTCGTTCCAGCCGGGCCACTCCGCCAATGGGCAGCAGAATGATGTCGCGGGTGCGAACTCCAAATTTGCGGGCGGTCAGGGCGTGCCCGAGCTCGTGCATCACGATGCAGGCAAAAATCACTAATACAAAGAAGATGCCGGACGCCGTGGTGGCCCAATCGTGCCCGTGCATCCAGTCGATGAATAGAATGAAGAGGATCAGCAGCAGGAACGTGGCGTGCATGTACACGTTGATTCCCGCGAGCCGGCCAATCTTCCACGACCATCGCATCCTGTTGCCTCCCGCCGCCACGCCGGATTTCCGGCTTCCTACCTTCAGTTTGCTCCGCTAACAGCCGCTTCGCAAGACAGGAGCGGCCGGCCGCAGAAAAACACGCAATGCGGGCGCTGGTCAGAGCAATCTCCGGGGAGTTCATGACGATGCTTCGCGACACTCGCAAGGATCGAAAATGCTCTATAAAACGCGGGAGCGCCTTGGAGGGCAGAAGAAAAGCAAAAAGCATCACGCAAAGCGCCTTCGGCGCTCGGCTCTGAACTATAAGGCGCAAAGCCGCAAAGGTGAAAACCAAGTTGAAAGTCAAAAGTCAAAGGACTTATCCTTAATAAACTTCCGACTCTCGATTTTGAACTTTCAACTTGTCCTGGCGTCTTGGCGAGAGGATGTTAATTCTTTCACACCTTCCGAGCCTTTCCGCACATCGAGTGGCAAAGCCGCCCTCCGCAACGCTCATTCGAACAGCCCTGGGTTCACCCCGCCACGCATAAATGGCGGTGGTAAGCTGCCGCACTCCATCAAAGCCAGAAGCTGCCGGACCCTGGAGCGCTTTTTACTGGTCAGGACTTAAACGGGCAGATACTTGACGGAACAAAGGTCTGGACGTATTCTGCTCTCCCCCAGGATGTTAATTTTT
Source organism: Terriglobia bacterium (assembly GCA_030040455.1). Lineage (GTDB taxonomy): Bacteria > Acidobacteriota > Terriglobia > UBA7540 > UBA7540 > RH2-MAG17b. Next base: position 2,452 of record JASHTR010000365.1, read on the forward strand.
TCATGCCTTCTAAAGGAGGGAGAATATGAATCTTTTTCTTGCTAAGCGTGGTGCAATTTTGCTGGCGGTTTTTCTTGCGTTTGCGTGCGTCGCGAGCGCAGACACGGTTTACGACGTGAGCGGAACTTTTTTGCCGTCGAGTGCTTCCAACCCTTTCCACGGCCTACTGAACGGCGGAACGTTCAATGGCACATTTTCGGTTACCCTGCCGATCACGAGCGGCGAGGACAGGATCACCACATTCAACATCAACCTGGTCAATTCCTCCGGCACCGTCCTTGTCAACCTGACACCGTCGAATGCAGAGGGGTTCCTGGAAATTATCGGGGATTGCTCGTTATCATCGACGGAGAATGGATCCTGCGACGTCTTTGACTTCGGAACTGCGTCCGGCGGTGCCAACCTCCAGTTGGACACCCCCCTGGACTTCACGGGTGGCCAAGTCATTCCCGGCTTTCCGTCCAACACCTCCGGTGTCTATGGCTCGTGGGCTTGGCCTGAGGGGGGAACCGCGGACGATGTCGACAGCCTTGTGGCCTCGGGAACCATCGATCCTGCGGTGCCTGAGTCGGGAACGCTCGTTTTGATGGGTATGGGGTTGCTGGCCGGGTTGTGGATCAAGCGGAAGCGAATTCTTGCCCAGTAAATATCCTCCGGCAGCACTGAAGAAGTCTCGAGGAGATTCGCTGACCAGCCCCAAAAGCCTCACGCGAAGCCGCAAAGGCACTCAAAAAAATAATGGAGGACTAACCTCGCTGGCGTATTCGGCGTGCTTTGGAGTGCGGCAGCTTGCTACCGCACTCCGAAAGGGGCGGGGTTTCAACCCTGCCCTTCCATTCCACCCTGGAAACTGCTGAGAAATCCGGGTTAGGCAGGCCCTTCAAAGGTTTCAGGGTACGCGTGGCCTCGCGAGGCGCGTCGCAGGTATCCAGCAATCCCATCGAAGAAGAGGTAGACCACCGGGGTGGTATAAAGCGTAAGTGCCTGGCTCAGAATCAACCCGCCGACAATGGCCACGCCCAGCGGTCGCCGGAACTCAAACCCCATGCCGGAGGAAATAGCGAGTGGCAAGGCTCCGAGCAGGGCCGCCATCGTGGTCATCATGATGGGGCGAAAGCGGAGCATGCACGCCTCGTAAATGGCATCGGCCGGGGCCATGCCCTGTTGCCGCTCCGCCGCCAGGGCAAAGTCGATCATCATAATGGCATTCTTCGTGACAATGCCGATCAACAGGATGATTCCGACCATCGCGATCACGCTCAACTCGATATGGAACATCAGCAGGGCCAAAATGGCTCCCACGCCCGCCGAGGGCAGCGTCGAGAGGATGGTGAGCGGATGAATGTAGCTTTCATAGAGAATGCCCAGCACGATGTAGACCGTGACGAGCGAGGCCAGGATGAGCAGAGGCTCGTCGGAGAGAGACGTCTGGAAGGCGGCTGCGGTGCCCTGAAAGCTGGCATGAATAGAATCTGGCAGCCCAATTTCCCGCGCGACCTCCGTGACGGCGTTAACCGCCTGCCCCAGCGAAACTCCGGGCGCGAGGTTAAAGGAAAGCGTTACCGCGGGAAACTGGCCCAGATGATTCACGGTCAGAGTAGTATGACCGGAGTCAAAGTGTGAAAAGGCGCTCAATGGAACTTCATCCCCGTTCGTCGAGCGGACGAAGATCATTTTCAGCGCGTCGGGATTCTGCTGATAGCGGGGGTCCGCTTCCATAACGACGTGATACTGGTTGAGAGAGGTGTAGATGGTGGAGACCTGGCGCTGGCCAAAGGCGTCGTAGAGAGTGTTATCGATCATGTCCGACGTGATGCCGAGGCGGCTGGCGGTGTCGCGGTCAATCACCAGCGAGGTTTCAAGACCGTTGCTCTGCTGATCCGTCGCCACGTCTCGCAGCTCGGGCAACATCTGCAGCTTTGCCATGAGACGCGGAGCCCAGTGGTTTAACTCTTTAAGATTCTGGTCTTCGAGCGTGTATTGATATTCCGTGCTGGTGGAATGCGCGCCGACCCGGACGTCCTGCTCGGCCTGAAGGTAGAGCGTGGCGCCGGTCACTTGAGAAGAATGACGCCGGATCCGGGCGACAATCTGGTCCGCAGTCGCCTTCCGTTGGCTGTGCGGCTTCAGCGCAATGAACATTCTTCCCGTGTTGCCGGCGCTTCCTCCAAAGCCGCCGCCGACAAAGCTCTCCACGGCCTGAACCCCCGGGTCGCTCATCACGATTTTTACAAACTGTTCCTGCTCCCGGCGAAGAGTATCAAACGAGGTATCCTGCGACGCCACCACCGAGCCTGCAATGCGGCCGATATCCTGCTGAGGGAAAAAGCCCTTGGGGATGACCACGAATAAGTAGACGTTCAGGGCCACGGTCAAGACCGTAATGGTCAAGACCAAGGCCCTGTTCTCCAGGACCCATTGGAGGCTCAACCGGTAAATCGCGAGCAAGCCTTCGAACCCGCTCTCGAAGGCGCGGTAAAGAAGTCCGTGCGCGCGCCCTTGCTGAGGCTGGAGAAACTTTGCGCACATGGAGGGCGTGACGGTAAGCGAAATGAGCAATGAGAGCATGACGGCAACCGTGAGGGTGACGGCGAATTCCCGGAAAAGACGCCCCACGATGCCTCCCATCATGAGAATGGGAATAAAAACGGCGACCAGCGAGGTGCTCATGGAAAGCACGGTGAATCCGATTTCTCGCGCTCCGACGAGAGCCGCCTGGAACGCATTCATGCCTTGCTCGAGATATCGCGTAATGTTTTCGATCACGACGATGGCGTCATCCACCACAAAGCCCGTGGCGATGGTCAGCGCCATGAGAGAGAGGTTGTCGACGCTGTACCCGAAAAGGTACATGACGCCAAACGTCCCGACTAGCGAAAGCGGCACCGCGATACTCGGAATGAGGGTGGACCAGGCATCCCGCAGGAAAGCGAAAACAACCAGCACCACCAGGATGATGGCGATCAGGAGAGTGATCTCGACGTCGCGCACGGAAGCGCGAATGGTCTGGGTGCGGTCAAGCGTGACCTCCATATGGATGGCGGCAGAGATGGAGGCCCTGAGCTGCGGCAGAATGGCGCTCACGCTGTCCACGGCCCGAATAATGTTGGCTCCCGGCTGGCGGAAAATCATGACCATCACCGCAGGCGTGCCATTGACGGAGCCCGCCGTGTGCAGGTCCTCAACGGAATCCACCACGGAGGCCACGTCCTTAAGCCGGACCGGGCCGCCGTTCTGGTAGCCGACAATAAGAGGCCGGTAAGGAGCTGCCTTGAGGATCTGGTCCGTCGCCCCGATAGTCCAGGTAAATTCCCGCCCGTTGAGGCTGCCTTTGGGCCGGAAAACATTGATCGATTCAAGGGCCGAGCGCAATTGTTCAAACCCGATGCCGTACTCGTCAAGCACCCTGGGATTGGCCTCCACGCGCACGGCTGGTTGCGAGCTCCCCCCCACAAACGTCTGGCCAACACCTTGGACTTGAGAAACCCGCTGGGAAATAATGGAATCCGCGGCGTCGTAGACCTCACCGACCGGAAGCCGATTGGACGTGAGTGACAGAATCATGATGGGCGAATCGGCGGGGTTGCTCAGCCGGTATGTCGGATTCGACGGCAGGTCCGACGGCAACTGGCTGCGCGCGGCGTTAATGGCGGCTTGAACGTCGCGCGCGGCAGCGTTAATGTTGCGGCTGAGATTAAATTGAAGAGCAACGGAGGTGGAACCGAGCGAGCTGGTGGAAGTCATCTCGGTAAGGCCGGCGATGCGTCCGAATTGGCGCTCGAGTGGCGTGGCGACGCTGGAGGCCATGGTTTCGGGGCTCGCACCGGGTAACTGGGCGGAGACGGAAATAGTGGGAAAATCAACGTCTGGAATCGGCGCGACGGGCAAAAGCCCGTAGCCCACGATGCCCCCCAGGAGCAAGGCGCAGGCGAGAAGCGAAGTGCCGATCGGGCGACGGATGAAAGGCCCGGAGATATTCATACACGCCCTTCGACGAGCTCTTCCGAAGTCAAAATCGCGGGTGAAGGTGGAAGGCCTCGCACGTATCGCGCGATCCGGTCAAAGAAGAGGTAGACCACCGGCGTCGTAAAAAGCGTAAGGACCTGGCTGAAGAGCAACCCACCCACAATCGTGATGCCCAGCGGGCGCCGAAGCTCGGCTCCCATGCCTGTGGCCAGCGCCAGCGGTAGCCCGCCCAGCATGGCCGCCATGGTCGTCATCAGGATGGGACGGAACCGGATGAGGCATGCATCGTAAATAGCGTCCAGCGGCGGCTTCCCCTCCTGCCGTTCTCCTTCGAGAGCGAAGTCAATCATCAGGATGGCATTTTTCTGCACGATGCCGATCAGCAGGATGACGCCGATGAGGGCAATCACGCTGAACTCGGTGTGGAAGAGCATCAGCGCTAAAAGCGCGCCGATGCCGGCCGAAGGCAGCGTGGAGAGAATCGTAAGCGGGTGGATATAGCTTTCATAGAGCACGCCGAGCACGATGTAGACGGTGACCAGCGCCGCCAGGATCAGCAAGGGCTCGTTCGCCAGGGACGCCTGGAAGGCCGCCGCCGTTCCCTGAAAGCTGGCCAGAATGGAACGGGGCATATCCAGATCCTGTGTTGTCTGGTTGATGGCATCGACCGCCTGGCTGAGGGAAGCGCCGGGAGCAAGGTTGAAGGAAAGCGTTACCGAGGGGAACTGGCCCTGGCGGTTTACTTCCAGGGCGGCGTTTGCCGGTTCCAGGCGGGCAAAAGCGCTCAAGGGAACTTCAGTGCCGTTGGAGGAATTCACATAGATATTCTTCAGCGCGTTCGGGTTTTGCTGGAAGGAGGGTTCGACGTCCAGCACCACGTGGTATTGGTTAAGTTGCGTGAAGATCGTTGAGATCTGGCGCTGGCCGAAAGCATCGTAAAGCGTATTATCAATGACGGCGGGCGTCACGCCCAGGCGGCTAGCCGTATCACGATCGATCACGAGCGAAGCCTCGAGGCCGTGCATCATCTGGTCGCTCGCCACGTCGCGCAGCTCGGGAAGCGTTGCGATCTTGGCGGCAAGCTGCGGCGCCCATGCGTTCAATTCTCCGGCGTTCGCGTCCGCGAGGCTGTACTGGAACTGCGTCCGGCTCACACGGTCGCTGATCGTGATGTCCTGCACCGGCTGCATATAGAGGGTCATGCCGTGGATGGCGGCGAGCTTCGGCTGGAGACGCCGGATGATCGTCGATGCGCTCGCTTTGCGTTGCCCGATGGGTTTCAGAGTGATCTGGATGCGGCCGCTGTTCATCGTCATGTTCGTGCCGTCTACGCCGATAAACGAAGCGACGTCCTGGACGGCCGGATCCTTCAGGATGATATCCACCAACGCCTGTTGCTTTTGTGCCATTTCGGAAAATGAAATGGTATCCGCCGCCTCGGACGTCCCCTGGATCACGCCCGTATCCTGAACCGGGAAAAATCCTTTGGGCACGATCATGTAAAGGAAGAGGGTAAACACCACCGTGCCCGCCGTAACGGCCAGAACGGTTGGCTGATGGCGCAGCACCCACCGAAGAGATTTGCCGTATCCGGCGATCACCGAGTGCAAAACTTCTTCCGACCAGCGGTAAAGACGCCCCTGCTCGGATTCGGGCCGGTAGCGAAGCAGCTTCGCGCACAACATGGGCGTGAGCGTCAGCGAGACCATGGCGGAAATCAGGATGGTGATGGCGAGCGTGATGGCAAACTCGCGGAACATGCGGCCCACAATATCGCCCATGAACAGCAGCGGAATGAGCACGGCCGTGAGCGAAACGGTCAGCGAGAGGATGGTGAAGCCGATTTGCTTGGAGCCTTTGAGCGCCGCCTCCAGGGGCGAATCGCCCTGCTCGACGTAACGAGAGATATTCTCGATCATCACGATCGCGTCATCCACCACGAAGCCGGTTGAGATGACTAAAGCCATCAGCGACAGGTTGTCGAGGCTAAAGCCGAGCAGAAACATGCCTCCAAAGGTTCCCACCAGGGCCAGAGGCACCGTGATGCTCGGAATCAGGGTGCCGGGGAGCGTGCGCAGGAACAGGAAGATCACCAGCACAACCAGCCCCACGGTCAGCATCAGCTCGAACTGCACGTCCTTGACGGACGCGCGGATGGTATTGGTGCGGTCCGTCAGCACGCGCACGTGGACGGAGCCAGGGAGCGCGCTTTCGAGGCGCGGCAGCAAGCTCTTGATCCGGTCGACGACCCCAATGATATTGGCGCCCGGCTGCCGCTGCACGTTCATGATGACGGCGGGAGTCTTATCCATCCATGCAGCCTGCTGGCTGTTTTCAGTCCCGGCAACAACGCGCGCGACGTCCTCCACCCGCACCGGGGAGCCGTTCCGATAGGCGACGATCACCGGTCCGTAATCCGGAGCGGTCAGCAACTGATCGTTGTCATTAATGGTGTAGGAGAGCCGGGGACCCTGGAGCGTGCCCTTTGCCTGGTCAACGTTGGCGTCGGCGAGTGCGGTCCGCAGGTCCTCCAGGCTCAGCCCGTAGCTGGCGAGAGCGGTGGGATTGGCAAGGACGCGCACGGCAGGCCGCTGGCCGCCGCTAATCGAAACCAGCCCTACGCCCATCACCTGGGAGATTTTTTGAGCCAGCACGCTGTCGGCAAGGTCCTCAATCTGCGGCAAGGGCATGACGGGAGAGGCAAGGCCTAGCGTGAGGATGGGCGCGTCCGCCGGATTGACCTTGCTGTAGACAGGAGGATTGGGCAGATCGGTCGGGAGGTAGGTGCTTGCCGCATTGATCGCCGCCTGCACTTCCTGCTCAGCGACGTTGATATCCTCGTCCAGAACGAACTGCAAAGTGATCTGCGACGCGCCGAAGGAGCTGGTGGAAGTCATCTCCTTAAGCCCCGGCACTTCGCCGAACTGGCGTTCGAGCGGAGCCGTGACGAGCGCCGCCATAACGTCC
>JASHTR010000366.1 GCA_030040455.1 Terriglobia bacterium
TGTCGTGGGGAATGGAAAAGGGCGAGACCTCAACGTCACGGACGCAAAACCTGCCGCCCGCAGTGAAGATTTCGCATCGGGCAAGTTTTGAACCCCAAGGGATGGCGTCGCGCGTGGCTCCGTTAATGTAAACCGGGCACTCAAGCTCCGAGGCGAGTTTCCGTAAGCCGGCAATATGGTCCGTATGCTCGTGCGAAATCAGGATGGCGCTGCACGCATCCAGAGATTCGCCGATAGCGCTGAGGCGGGCGAGGATCTCGCGGCGGCTGAAGCCGGCATCCACCAGCAGCCGCGTCTTTTCCGTGGCCACCCAGGTGGCGTTGCCTTTGCTTCCACTCCCCAGCACGCAAACGCGCACGCTCAATCCGTCGCTTCTCCGATGGGCGGATGCTTCGCGCCCCGATGCTCTCCTCGCAGGAACTCAAGCTGATTATAGGTGACGAAGGAAGACGATGAAAGCAAAAAGAAACAAGCGCGGGTGATTTCTCAGAGGGAGTGAAAGAACTAAAAACCTCTCGCAAAGACGCCGAGACAAGTTGAAAGTTAAAAGTCGAGAGTCGAAAGTTTATAAGTCCTTTAATTTTTGACTGTTGACTTTCAACTTGTCTTGGCGTCTTTGCGCTTTTGCGCGAGTTGTTTTGGTGGTTATCTGAATTTTTCACACCATCTCAGTTCATCACAATTTGCTATGCTGTGATGGCGAGAATCGATTCAGGAGAGGCGACTATGGAGATTCCGAGACAGGACGCGCTCGATTATCATCGCCGCGACCGCAAAGGGAAGATTGAGGTTTCGCCCACCAAGCCCACCCGCACGCAATGGGACCTGAGTCTTGCCTATACCCCCGGCGTTGCCGAGCCTTGCCTTGAGATTCAACGCAACGCCGAGTTGAGCTTCGACTACACCATCCGCGGCAATCTCGTCGCCGTCATCACCAATGGCACAGCGGTGCTGGGTCTGGGCAACATCGGCGCGCTGGCGGGAAAGCCCGTCATGGAAGGCAAGGCGGTGCTCTTCAAGCGCTTCGCGGATATTGACGTGTTTGACCTCGAGATCAATTCCGAAGATCCGGAAGAGATCATCCGCGTCTCGAAGCTCCTTGAGCCTTCCTTTGGAGGCATCAACCTGGAGGACATCCGGGCGCCGGATTGTTTTTCGATTGAGCGGACGCTGCGCGAAAGCATGGCGATCCCCGTATTTCATGACGATCAGCACGGCACCGCGATCATCTCGGGAGCAGCCCTGATGAACGCCCTCGATCTCGCAGGCAAGAAGATGGATAAAGTCAAAGTTGTCTTCAGCGGAGCGGGCGCTGCGGGACTGGGCTGTGCGGACCATTACCTGCATCTCGGCTTGAAGCGCGAGCAGATGATTCTGTGTGACGCTCACGGAGTCGTCTATCAGGGACGCGAGCAGGGAATGAATTCCTATCTCCTCCCCTATGCGGCGGCCACCCGCGCGCGCACGCTGGCGGAGGCGATCCGGGGCGCGGACGTTTTCATCGGCCTCTCGGCGGGCGGGGTTGTGACCGCGGAGATGTTGCGATCCATGGCTCCCCGTCCCATTGTTTTCGCCATGGCCAATCCAGCTCCGGAAATCGGCTATGCGGAGGCCGCTGCCGCGCGCCCGGATGCGATTGTCGCCACCGGACGCTCCGATTTTCCTAACCAGGTTAATAACGTGCTCGGATTTCCCTTTATCTTCCGGGGCGCGCTCGACGTCCGGGCACGGGCCATCAATGAGGAGATGATGATTGCGGCCACCCACGCGCTTGCGGCGCTTGCGCGCGAAGACGTGCCGGACGCAGTGCTCCGGGCTTACGGCCTGGGCCGCCTCAGCTTCGGCCCCGGCTACATTATTCCGAAGCCCTTTGACCCCCGCGCGCTGGTTTGGGTGTCGGCAGCCGTGGCCCAGGCCGCAATGCGTAGCGGCGCGGCCCGGCTCAATATCGATCTGGAGGAGTACCGCGAGCAGCTTTCAAGGCGCCTGGGCCGCACCACCGCCGTCATGCAGAGCGTTCACAGCCGCGCCAAGGCACGCCCGCGCCGCATCGTCTTTCCGGAGGGAGAACACGAGAAGATCATCCGCGCAAGCTACCAGTTGATTGAGGAGAAGATCGCGCTTCCCATCCTCATTGGCCGCCGCGCGGTCATTGAAGCAAAACAGCGCGAGCTGGGGTTTCAGAAACTCCGGGCGGAGATGGTCGAGCCCTCCCAAGCCCCGCGTTTTGAAGAATACGCCGAGGAGCTCTATCGGCTGCGCCGCCGGCGGGGCGTCGCTCGCAGTGAAGCGCGCGAGCTGATGCTCAACCCGAATTACTTTGGCGCCATGATGCTGCACCTGGGTGATGCCGACGGTTTTGTGGCCGGCGTCTCGCAGCATTATCCTGAAACCATCCGTCCGGCGCTCCAAATCATCAAGATGCGCGACCCCATTCATCGCGTTTGTGGCGTCTACGTCATCCTGACCAAAAAAGAAGTCTACTTTTTCGCCGACACCACCGT
>JASHTR010000367.1 GCA_030040455.1 Terriglobia bacterium
TGCGGCGTTTCAAAAGCCGTGGTTCGTGTCTCGCGGTTCGAATCACGAACCACGCGTCACGGTCCTTGAACTGCCGCAGGGTCAAAAAGCGGACCCTGCGCTACAAAGATTTTGGGCAAAAAAGAACCTTGAGTTGCAAGGCGGTGTCCAATCTGACAGGATGGCGGCATGGGGTAGCTTTGGATAACGAGGTTGTAGCGCAGCCCCGCGCTTTCCCGGGCTGCTGCTCGTGCTGTAGCGGTGACGTCCCCATCGCCGATGCCAGTGGGGACACCGGCGCGACAGCTAATGTCCGCCGCGGAGCTCAAAGAGCAGGTCCGCGCTTCCAGCTTTTGATTTTCCTCCGGCTGTGCCGGTTGAAGGAGGGGACGATGACGGCGCGCAGAATCGCAATTCTATTCGGCTTTCTGGTTTGGGCATGGGCTAACGCATGGCCCCAGGCGCCGAAGCTCACCATCTACAACCAAAACTTTGCCGTGGTTCGCGTGGTAACACCCCTCGACCTGAAGCTGGGGGATAACGAGGTCCAGACTTCGGAGGTAACGGCCTATATCGAGCCGGATTCGGTGGTCCTGCGCGACCCAACCGGCCAATTTCCATTGCGCATTGTCGAGCAGAACTATCGGGCCGACCCGGCATCGGAGGCCAGCCTGCTGCAGCTTTACGAGGGGAAAGAGATCGATTTCCTGGTCACCCAGAATGGCCACACCGAAGTGGTCCACGGCAAGATCATTCGCGCCGGGTATGTGCCGCAACGCGTCTATCCCCAGCAACCGTTGCCCCTTCCTCAAGGCTTGCGACAGCCGATTATCGAGGTTAACAACCAATTTCGCTTTTCCCTTCCCGGCGTGCCCTTGTTTCCCGCCCTTACAGAGGGCAGCATTCTGAAACCGGCTCTGAGCTGGGTGATTGAAAGCGAAAAGGCGGGGCACGTGGATGCCGAGCTGAGCTACATCACCGGAGGGATGGACTGGGACGCCACCTACAACGTCATCGAGCCGGTAAGCGGCGACGTCCTCAACATCCTCGGCTGGGTCGATATCCACAACCGCACTGGCAAAACGTTTGAAAACGCCCAAATCAAATTAATGGCCGGAACCGTGAATAAAATTCAGCCACGAGCCGTCCCCATGTTTAGCATTGCGGGCAGCGCGGGAGGAGGCATTGCCGGGGCTGCGCAACCTCCGCTGGTCACACAAAGGCCTTTTGACGAATACCATCTCTACCAGCTCCATCGGCCCGTCACCCTGTACGGCGAGGAGAGCAAGCAGGTGGAGTTTATGAGCGCGAGCGGCATCCAATCCGAGCATTACTACGTTTACGACGGCTTCGAGGGCGAGCCAAACGGTTATGCTGGCTGGGACATCGATACAATCCGCCAGAACCGCGAATTTGGCACGCAGTCCACTCACGACGTTCGGGTGATGCGCGAGTTCACAAACACCACCGCCAACCATCTGGGAATACCCCTCCCTGCAGGCCGCCTCCGCTTTTATCGAGAAGATCAGGACGGCAGCCTGGAATTTCTCGGGGAAAGCCAGATTCCCCATACGCCAGAAGACGAAAGCGTCAAAGTTTATACCGGGAATGCATTTGATTTGTGGGGCGAGCGACAGAGCACCAACTACGTCATTGATACGCTGCGCCGCACACTCGATGAATCGTTTGAAATCCGGCTGCGCAACCACAAGCAGCAGCCCGTGGAAATTCGCGTGGTGGAGCATCTCTACCGCGCCGATACCTGGGACATCATCCAGCACTCAAACGCTTTCGTAAAGCAGGACAGCCATACTATAGAATTCCGCGTTCAAGTGCCGCCGAGCGGGGAGAAAGTGATCACCTACACGGTCCATTACACATGGTAGGGGGGTGCATCCATGGGGTGCGAAGACAAGGGGGCTGCTTTTCAGGACGGACGATCGTATCGCCCGGTGACGGCAGCTCTCAGCCTCAGCGAGCAGGATCGCGTTAAAAACGTGCTGGCGCCCTGCCCTGACCGTCATATTCGAAGCAGAAGGCTTGTCTCCCACCCCTGGAGTTGGACGCTTCTCGCCATCCTGGTTCTGATCGGGCTTTCCGCAGCGTACTCGAAAGAGCCTCTCAAACCTGACCTGACGCCCATTAGCACGACTGCCCAAGACGCTACCGGCGTGGTCTGGGCCGCCAGGCAGGGGGCGCTGGACGGCCTCTATCGCTGGGAGGGCGATCGCTGGGTCTCTTCACCACCCAAGCTGATTAGCGGAACCTGGCCCGTCGGGGTATGGCCCGGCCCCGATGGCGGTGTGATCGTGCTCTGGGACACGAATGCAATCGCCGGGACGGCCCTCCGGTCCATAGGTGGGAGAGCGGTCAGGGTAACGGTCATGAGCCAAGCGCTCGCGTGGCATCGTGGGAACGAGTATCGCCTGCTGGGCGATCTCAACGAGAGAATACCGCACGCACAAGTTTTCAGCACGCCTCCGGACAATGTCTGGATTACCGGGAATAGTCCAAAAATTTATCGGTTAGGGAGCGACGGCCACATGCGCATGGCCTACGCTTTTCCTTCCAGCATGCGTTTACCCCCTCCGAGCGGCCTTCTCGTTTATCCACCCATAGAGGCAACAGCCGACGGCCAGGGTCAAACTTGGTT
>JASHTR010000368.1 GCA_030040455.1 Terriglobia bacterium
CATCACGGTGGACCAGATGGTTGTAAGTCCGAATTTTAACTTTGTCGACTGGCTGGGAGAGTCCGGCTCCTCACTGCAAAGCACGGCCGTTTCCGCGCCTTCAGGGGCCGCGTCAAACATCCGGCTTAATATTCACGTGGCGAGCAGCCCGGAAGTGCAGGTGGTCTCGCGCACGCTCAGCTTCACGGCCACCGTCGACACCACTCTGAAAGGCACGCTCGCCAACCCCGTCGCCATCGGAGACATTCGCCTCCAAAGCGGCCAGGCGCTCATCGCCGAGAATCGCTATGATATTACTCGCGGGGATATTTCCCTGACGAACTCTTTCCACACAAATCCGGTCCTCGATATTGAGGCCCAAACGCGCGTGCAACGGTATGACCTCACCATTGACATAACGGGACCCATCGACCGCGCCAAGCTGGCTTACAGGTCCGACCCGCCGCTACCCACCGAAGCGATCCTCACGCTCCTCGCGCTGGGATACGCACCGCAGCAAACCCTGATGAGCGCTTCCGGCAACCAAAATTTTGGCGCGGTGGGCGCGAGCGCCCTGCTCTCGCAGGCGCTCTCCACCCAGGTTTCCGGCCGCGTGCAACAAATCTTCGGAGTCAGCCGTATTCGCATTGACCCAAATTTGCTGGGACCTACGACCGCGGGCGGAGCACGCGTCACGGTTGAGGAGCAGGTCGCTCACGACCTGACGATTACCTATTCCACCAACACCGCCGCCGCGCAGCAGCGCGACATCCGCCTGCGCTGGGACATCAGCAACAAGATTTCCCTGATCGGGGAGCGGGATATCAACGGAGTGTTCGGCGTAGAAATACGCTTCCGCCGAACGCTGCGGTAAAGCTGCTACCGCAGCGCTCCCACCTGATACTCTAAAGTGGCGTGGTCGTTTTCAAAGTCATATTTGGCGTTTACATCCTGGATAGAGGCCTGGGTTTCGTTCAGTTGCGCCTGGGAAAGCTCCACGATGGAGCTGAGACCAAGGTTATATCTTCCCTGGGCCAGCGCCAGGGCCAGTTGGGCTTGATTCAGGAGCTGGTCCGCCACTCCAATGCGCTGATAGGAGGTCACGGCATTGGCCCAAGCGATCCGCACGTCGCGCGCGATGCGCTCCTGCATGTCGCGGAGATTTTCGTCGGCCTGCCGGGCCCTCATCAACGCCGCCTCGCGACGTGCGGCAAAGAGATGGCCGTTGAAGACAGGGATCTGAACGTTGATGGCTGCGGCTTCGTAATGATCCGGGATGAGGGTGGAAGTGAGCTGCTCGATGGCGGGAATGTATCCGGCCACCCCCACGGCGGCAACTGTCGGGTAGGAGAGATCCCGCTCGGCCCGCTGAAATTTGTACGCCGAATCGCGGCTGAAGCGGAGGCTGGCGAGCTCCGGCCGGTTCTGGATAGCCTGGTTTAAGAGTCCGGCGGCAGTAGGGGGAGGAGACGGCGGCAGAGGCTCTTCAACCAAGGTGAACGACGGGGTGTTTTCGAGTCCCATCGCGCGCGTAAGCTGGGCAAACGAGATTTTTACATTGTTCTGCGCCTGGATTTCGAGCAGGTTGGCTTGGGCGAGGTTGACGTTGGCAAAGGTCAGGTCCAGCATGGATTTCAATTTATTCTTCACCATGGCCGAAACCTGATCCGTAACCACCTGTCGCTCGGCAACGGTCTGATGAGCAACCTTCAAGAGAGCCTGCGCGCGCAGCGCCTCAAAGTAGGCCCGGTCGACAGCGAGCAGCACCTCGTATCGCGTCGCTTGCGTGTCATCTCTCGCAGCGTCCACTTCGTAGCGGGAGCTCGCCACCAGGTTGGGCGTGCGTCCGGAGTCGGTAATAAGCTGCTCCACAGAGATTCCCTGGCCTTCACGGTTAAAGAGGCGAGAAGCGGACAGGAGCCCAGCGCCCAGACGGGAGCTCCGGTCCGCGCCCGAACCTGTGACGTCTCCCTCAACCGTGGGGAAATAGGCGGACCGCATCTCGCGCGCGTCCTGGTTTGAAGCCAGCGCGTTATATTGCGCCGCGAAAATCTGGGGGTGATTCTTCAGCGCGATTTGTTCGGCTCCATGCAGTGTCAGTGGGGGCGGCGTTTGGGCGCTGGCGTTGGGGAGCCCCAAGCTGAGCGTGCAGATTCCCAAAAATAAAACGAGTTTCTTCATCATGATTTCACTCCAATTTGTAAATAACGCGGCGCAATCCTAAAAATAACCATAACGCCGGTATCCCTGCGCGATGCTCACAGCAAGCTTTAAGAACCTGCGCGCGAACTGCAGTTGCGGTAAGGCTTCTATGCCTGCGAGCTGTTCTCTTCCGACGTCGCTGGGTGGTCCTGCCTGCGGTAGATCAAAAAGTAAGCAGGCGGAATCACAAAGATGCTCAGGATGACGGAGACTGAGACCCCCCCGATAATCGACCGGGCCAGCGGCGCATAGGCTTCGCTTCCAGGCTCGAGTTTAAACGCCATCGCCAGCATGCCAACCACAGTGGCGAGAGAAGTCATTAGAATGGGCCGCAGACGGATGCGGCATGCCTGTGCCACAGCACCCGCCACGGAGTGCCCTTCCTCTCGCAACCGCTTCGCAAAATCGACAATCAAGATCGTATTCGAAACCACCATGCCGGTCATCATCAGCACGCCCATGAGCGACTGAATGTTCACCGTGGTGCCGGTAAGAAAAAGAATGAGTAGCACACCCGTGATGCCCGTCGGGATGGCCAGCAAGATGAGGAACGGATCGATAAAGGATTTGAATTGCGCCACAAGAATGAGATAGACGAGAAGGATCGCAAGGATCAGGCCGACCGCAAAGCTGTGGAATGAAGTCGTCATCGTATTGACCAGTCCACGAATATCGATGCGGAAATTGCGACTCGGAAGCTGCGTGCTGGCGACGATTTTCTGGATTGCGGCCAATGGTCTGGAAAGATCCTCTCCCTTCGGCGATACATAGACATCGATGTCTCTCTCGAGCTGATAATGATCGACCTCGGTGGGGGTGGGGATCTTGGTAATCTGGCACACCTGGCCAAGGAAGGTCGGCTGACTGAGGTTGGGAGCTTTCAAAGGCATCGCTCTGAGGTCCGAAAGCGATTGCACTTGGTTGATTGGATACTGCACAGTCACAAAATAATTATTGCCCGTCCGCGGATCCACCCAATAGCTGGGCGCGATCATGACGTCCGAAGTCAGCGCGGTGATCACATTATCGACCACGTCCTTAGGTGTCAGCCCCAGTTCGCTGACCCGCGTCCTGTTCACGTTAATCATCAGCCCGGGATAGTCCATGGACTGGGGAATAAACACGTCGTTGACATCGGGAAGCGCCTTAAACTTGCCAGCCAGCGCTTCCGCGATCCGGGCGTCCTCTCGGAGCCTCATGCCGCTCACTTGCACGTCAATCGGGGCCGGGGCTCCCTGGTTTAAGACCGAACTGATTAAGCCGCCCGAGTGAAAAAAGGTCCCCAACTCGGGCAATTTATCCGCGATCCTCCGGCGGACTTCGTCCATGTAAGTGAAACTGCTGGTGCTGTGGTCCGCCGTCAGACCAACCTGGACGAAGGCATTATCCATCGCGGAGTTGGGTGTGAAAAGCGATGAGAAGTCGGGCATCACTCCAATGTTTGAGACGATGGTGCTTAAGTCGTGTGGCTCAACCGTGCGCCGCACGATGTTTTCTACCTGCTCCACATAGTCTTCGGTAACGCTCAGGCGGCTGCCCGTCGGAGCCTTCAGGTCGATGATGAACTGCCCCTGGTCGGTTTTGGGAAAGAATGCAAAACCCAAAAGGGGGTAGAGCAGAAGGCTGAGGGCGAAAAGGCCGACAAACCCGATGATTGCGGTGCGGGGGAAATCCAGCGTTTTAGCGGCCCACCGGTCGTAACCGTTGAGCATGCGCTCGAACCGGGCGTTAAAAGCGGCGTTGAAGCGCTGCCCAAAGGTCCTGCGTTCGAGGTGAGAGCTTTCATCCTCTTCGTGCCTTTCGAGGGGCTTGAGGATTCTGGCGCAATATAGGGGAACGACGGAGACCGCCACAAAGTACGAGGCAATGAGCGAAAGCACAACCCCTGATGCCAGCGCCGTGAAGAGAAATTTACTGACGCCGTAAAGGAGGGTGACAGGAAAAAAGACCACAATTGTGGCTAGCGTTATAGCGAGCACGGCCGAAGCCACCTCGTTGGTACCCACCTCGGCTGCCTCCTCGGGCGTCTTGCCCAGCTCCATGTGCCGGTAAATGTTTTCCAGCACGATGACGGAGTTATCGATAAGGCGCGAGAACGCGAGTGCGATACCACTCAGTAAAAACGCATTGATGCTGCTTCCACCGATATAAAGCAGAAAAATCGCCGCCAGGACGGAGATGGGAATCGAGAGGAACACAGCGCTGGTGGCGCGCAGGCTGCCCAAAAAGATCAAGACCATGAGGGCGGTGAGAAGCAGTCCGATGCCTCCCTCCGTCATGACGGTATTGATGGCCTCTTTGACAAATGCAGACTGGTCAAAGACGACGCTCGCTTTCATCTGGGAAGGGATGTCGCGCAGGCTCTTGATGGCGGCCCGGATCCCATCGACCACGCTGATGATGCTGGTGCTTCCACCCTGCTTCATCACGGGGACGTAAACGGAGCGTTGGCCATCGACGCGCACCAGGTTATATTGCAAATAGGAGCCGTCAACGGCCTTGCCCACGTCCTTGAGATACACATTCCTTTCGCCCACCTTCCCGTCGGTATCACCCACGGTTTTCAAAAGGACGTTATTGAGCTGTTTGGGATTTGTTACCTCGCCGTTGGTGTAAACATTGTAGTCCAGAGGGCCGATGCGCACGTCACCGGCAGGAAGGATCACGTTGGAATCGTTCACCGCTTTCACAACGTCCATCGGGCTTAACTGGAGCGCCTGCAGCTTGAGAGGATTCACGTAGACCATCACCTGCCGGTACTTTCCGCCAAACGGGGGCACCACGGTTGCTCCTTTAACCCCGGCAATCTGGTCGCGGATCTGGTATTGCAGGTAATCATGAAGCTGCGTCTGGTTCAATCCCTTTCCCTTCACCGTGAGCATGCACACAGGAAGACTCGAGGCACCAACATCCAAAACCACGGGAGGCAAAGTGCCCTCCGGCAAGCGTCGCAGGTCGGCGAGAGCGAGGTTCGAAATCTGCGTGATATCCGCGTCAGCACTGCTGCCGGGTGTGAAATGTATCTTAATGAGGCTCACGCCTCCGAGGGACCGTGAAGTCATGTAATCGATATTGCTGCCAATGGTGAAGAAGCGCTCGAATGTGTCGGTAATATCTGCTTCGATCTGCTGTGGCGGCATGCCGTTGTAGAACGTTGCGCACTCCACGACGGGGATATTAATTGTGGGGAAAAGATCGACAGCCATGCGTCCGATGCTGGTGATTCCCATCACACAGGCAATCAGGCAGGTCACGACGATGAGGTAAGGATGTTCAATTGAAAATTTAGCCATTATTCGTTCGCTCCTACCGAACCCAAGTCCACCGGCTCCGGCTTCACCCGTTCACCCGCATGATAGTGAGTGAGGTCGCCGAAGATCACGCGGTCGCCCTCTTGCAATCCCGATACAACCTGCACATCGGTCGCGGTCTCAATGCCCAGCCGTATCGGGTGCCGCTCAACTCGATTGCTGCGGTTGACCACCAGGGCGGTTCCTTCTTCCGGGTTGCTGCTTTCAACAGCCTGAATGGGCACCGCCAGGGCATTCACCGCGCTCTGGATGGGTAGCTGGACATAAGCGTACATGCCCGGCACGATGATGTATTTGGGGTTAGGAACCTCTACTTCTGTATGCATGGTGCGAGTCTGGAGGTTAATCTGGTCTGACGTCAGAGAGATTTTTCCCTTGAAAATTCGATCCAAGGGCACCACCTGCACTTTGACCGTTTCGCCGACGTGCACGCTTGGAACAACAGCCTCCGGGACCGGAATCACCAGCCGCAGAAGATCGTTTTGTGCCAAGTGGCAGAGGGCCAGCGCGTTCTGGCTGGTTGAGGTTCCAGCCGGAAGCAGCGAGCCGGTGTAGGCATAAAGCTGAGTGACAACGCCGTCAAACGGCGCCGTAATCCTCGCGTAGTCGAACATGGCCTGGTCCTTCGACATCGCGGCCCGGTCGACAGCGAGTTGCTGCTGGGCGGCAGCTAGAGCATCTTTGGCTGCGGAAACGGCAGCCGACGTTTCCATATCCTTGCCGTGGGCGACGTCAACTTCTTCCTGAGCAACGAGGCCTGGTTGCGTTTTCTGAACTCCATAAAGCCGGGTATAGGTGAGGTTCGCCACGGTATAGGTGGATTGCGCGCGGCTGAGTTCTTCCTGAGCGCGGGCGACGCCCTGCTTGTCGCGCTGGATCGCAGCCTCGTCGCGCAGCACCTGGTCGTTTAGCTCTGGAACCTCCAGCGTCGCCATTAGCTGCCCCTGGTTCACGTGAGTGCCCCAGTTGACGTACAGCTTGTTCACGTATCCGGAAACTTTGGCATGAACGTCGATTTCCTGATAGGGAATAAACTCCGAGGCGATTTCGAAATCGTTCGAAAGGTCGCGGCGCGTAACCTTCACCACTGCCGCGGTAACGGCCGGCGGGCTTGTATGCGCGTAAGGGTCGCTGGCGCCGGTGTGTGAGCAACCCGAAAGGACCAGCAGCGAAGCTGCCAGAACCATGAGGCTCCCTTCCCGAATCGATAGTGGTCGCATAGTGAAAATACCTCCTAGCTCATGCCTCCATCAGAAAATTGAAAAACGGCGCTCCGCCTCGCAAGGAGAAGCGCGACTCTCACGGGAAAAATCGCAGGTAACCTGCAACAAAGAGCTGTTAGGCGGCAGGAGGAGAACGGAGATCGAACCAGATGAGGGGTGTTGCAGGTTTGGGAAGCGGAAGCTCAACAGCCTCCAGGAAAGCCACGGGAGCAGCTTCCCGTTGGTCGAATAAAACCACCATCCGGGGAGCAATCGGGTGATACAACTGGGCGTGGCCGGTGTCGAGGGAGGTTGCGGGAGGAAGGTCCCACCCCCGTCCGCCATCGAGATGATAATGACCGTGGCGCGCCTGCTCGCCAAAGGCAAGCATGCACACCACCACCAGCAAGGCCGAAGCCGTAATAACAACGAATCGTCTGGATGGGTTCCGTCTCACGGTCAGTTCATCGGGCCTCAAAAAGCGGACCCACTAAAACTCTAACACAATTTCACGCCCAATGTCGCACCTGCTTTCCGGAGCAGGCTGGCACAATCATCCTTCGGTTTCAACCCGGGGACCAACTAAGCTTTCGTCGCGCCGGATGACCCGGAGCTCCTCGATCGAGCGCAGCTCATAAATTGTGCCTCGCCACTCGATGCGACGGATGAAGGCCGCGGTCGCAAAGTTAAAGAACATGACCCACGGCACCGCCCATGCCAGTTTCCAGTAGCAGGATCCATAGTGGCCCAGCGCTTCCGTCTCCTCAGGAAACAGCACGCGGGCGGCCGCAGCACGCAGCGCTCCTTTGGCTGTTCCCAAGGCAAGGACGGCAACCAGGAAGGCCACCGCAATCAATCGGTGTGCCGGGAGAATTCCCGGCAAAACGATCAGCGCCAGTCCCCAAAGGAACGTGGCGGCATAGAGGCTGTAAGAAGCGAGCCCCAGCCGCCAGTAACGCGCTGCGTAAACCCGGGTGATGATGATTTGCCGGTTGGCCCACTTCAGAAAGCTTCCGAAGCCTGCGTTGCCCAAGGAAGTCACCAGGCACCGTGGTTCGAAGTGGATGGCGCCGCGAGCCTCCCGGACGGCGCGGGTGATGGCGTAGTCGTCGCTCACGGTCCTCTGCCAGTAGCGTTCGGCGACGCCGAGGCGCTCGAAGTCTTTCCGGCGGATGGCCATCGACCCGCCCCAGGCAAAATTCTGGTTGTGCTCGCCCATCATCGTTGCAATGGAAGCATCCCAGGCCGACTGCAGACGGGAAGCAAAAGCATGACCCGGAAGGTACCACCGAAAGCCGGTGCTCATCGTCAAGCGAGGATCTTCAAGCGGCGCGATCAGCGAGCGCAGCCAATCTTCGCGCGGACGGGCGTCAATGTCGGCAAATGCCAGAACCTCAGCCTCAACGCTGACCGCACGCACACCCGCCAGGAGATTGTTGACCTTCTCGCCGGTATGGAGTGAAAAACCCGCAACGACAAGCGATGCTTTCACCTGCTTGGCCGCCTCGGATTCATCGTTGGGAAGACAGGCCCGAAGAAGCTGATAAGCGGGATCATCGCTCGAAGCCACCACAAATATTAATTGATAGCCAGGATAATCCTGCGTAAGGAACCGCAGAGCATTCTCTCTCAAATCGTCATCATGTCCCTTGCACGGAATGATGACCGCAGCCGGAGGATAGTAGTTTCCAGGGCGGCGCTTCACACCCCGCCGCACAAGATTAAGGAATTTGAATCCTCCGCGGAGCGACAAAGCGCTCTGTATCACGAGAAGGATCGCAAGGATCAGAAAAACCTTCATGTTCGATAGGGTGCGCTCTCACCGCAACGTCAGGCGGGTGGCACTCGTTTGAGATTCAGGTATACTCATTTTCTCGTGAACGAACCTTCCGCTTCAAAAGCCGTAACGACCAGCGGCGTCTCGGGCCGGGCGATCCTGATCGCCATTATCGCGGCGATCGGGGGGCTGTTGTTCGGCTACGACACCAGCGTGATTTCCGGGGCGATTCTTTTCGTGAGGCATCAGTTTGGGCTGAGTGCCTTCGAGACTGAAGCGGCCGTCAGTGTCGTTCTTGCCGGCGCAGCGCTGGGGGCAGCGGTGGCCGGACCTTTTACCGACCGCCTGGGGCGGCGGCCCGTGCTCGTTGCGAACGCAGTGCT
Source organism: Terriglobia bacterium (assembly GCA_030040455.1). Taxonomy (GTDB): domain Bacteria; phylum Acidobacteriota; class Terriglobia; order UBA7540; family UBA7540; genus RH2-MAG17b. Next base: position 8,855 of record JASHTR010000368.1, read on the forward strand.
TTTCGGCGTCTTTGCC
>JASHTR010000369.1 GCA_030040455.1 Terriglobia bacterium
TACGCGATTCCCAACGCGCCCAGGCGCACGGGGAAGAATTCGGTGGGCGTCCCAACATGGGGACCTTCGGGCGCTGCCATCTGGTGCTCGCCGACAGCGGACATTCGCCACCATGCAATTTACGTCGGTACAGGCAATAATTACTCCAATCCGTCTGGAAGTCATTCGGATGCCGTTATCGCGTTTGATATGAGCACGGGCCGGATGCTGTGGTCTCGCCAAGTCACCCCCAACGACCGATGGACGATTGCCTGCCTCAAGTCGCAGGGATTGGGTAGGACAAACTGCCCTCCTAATCCGGGGGACGACTATGATTTTGGCACCTCGCCGATCCTGGCATCGCTCCCAAATGGGAAAAGCCTGATTCTTGCGGGTCAAAAATCAGGAATGGTTTATGCCCTGGACCCCGATCAAAAAGGAAAAATCGTCTGGCAGATCCGCGTTGCCGATGGAGGAGCCGAGGGAGGCATCGAGTGGGGTGGGGCTGCAGGAGAAGGACGAGCCTATTTTCCGGTCTCGGATTGGAGGCAGTCTATCCCGGATGCCGGTGGGGGCCTGACGGCTCTCGCCATCGGCACTGGCGCGGTGATTTGGCATGATGGTGCCATCCCGCCCGACTGCGAGAAAATACCGGGATGCAGCTCCGCTCAGGTTGGGCCCGCCACGCTGATTCCGGGCGTAATCTTTTCGGGATCGCTTGACGGCCATCTACGTGCTTACGACACGCGCAATGGACGTATCATCTGGGATTTCGATACGGCACGAACCTACAATACCGTCGATGGCATTGGAGCACGAGGTGGCTCGCTGAATAAAAACGGACCCGTGGTGGCTGGCGGAATGCTTTACGTTGAAAGCGGCAACTTCGTCGGAATGCCGGGGAATGCGCTCCTGGCCTTCTCGATCGACGGGCAATAGATGAGGGCGACCATCGCAATTTATGCAAGCCGTGTAGAGCGGGATGTGCCTTGACAATATGTACTCTCTTTGTCATAGTTATCCCACTCCCGCAACATTTCGGACGAGAGGAGCTTGGCAATGGGCAACCTCGTAGCTGAGGGAAGCCGGTGTCACGATTCATCAGTCCCTTCAGTAGATCGCGCGTTGAACCTCCTCGAGCTTCTGTCTTCAACGAATGGCGGCTTGAATCTCTCCATGATCAGCCGTAGGCTCAACATTCCTAAAAGCAGCGCCTACTACTTGGTCACGACTCTTGCGAAGCACAACTTTGTGCGACGCAGCCCCGACCGGCGCTTCTATCTGCTAGGGACGCATGCTCCTTCCTCCGCGAAGGTCAGCCGCGCCGAGTCTGATCTCAAGAAGCTTTGTTCACCCTATATTCAATCGCTCTCCAAAAAGCTAGTCATGACGGCCCAGGTGGGCGTTCGCGAAGGCGCGGAAGCGCGCATCATCGACCGGTCAGAGTTGCCCGGGCTGAGGCTGGACTCATGGGTCGGCCGTCATTTCGATCTGCACTGCACCGCAATCGGGAAAGCGCTCATCAGTTATCTTCCTGAGGCGGAAGTAGAGAATTTATTCAAAACCCGGGGCCTTCCAAAGCATAACGTGCACACGGTCTGTTCGTTAGAGGTCTTAAGAGCTCATTTGGCCGAAACCCGAAGGCGAGGCTTTGCAACCGATGACGAAGAGCACGAGCTGGGAGTGCGTTGCGTGGCTTCTCCGATTTTCAATCATCTGTCGGGCGTGGTTGCGGCCCTCTGCGTCTTTTCACCCGTCACCCGAATCTCGTGCTCTCAAATGCCGAACGTTGGCTTTGAAGTCATGAAGGCTGCAAACGAGATCTCCAGGAGCCTTCCCTAAGCGCAGGGACCGTTTGACGAGAAGCCTCGGGGCCGAACTCCAACATCCTCTTTCTCTCTTCTCCAATCGCTTTCCATCTCCTCGCACGAAAATTGCGTTCACGTAATTGAATTGGCTTGCTTGTTAAAGAAGACGCAAGCCAATATAGCCGTTGTTTTTTCTGAGTCATAGCGTCGCCCCAAAATCTGCGGGGCGCAAATGAAGGAGTGAAGCATGAGTTGCTTTCGATTGACGGCGTTCACGTTCTCAGTTTGCCTGGCGATCATCCTGATGACGGGCGCCCCGAAGTTGCTGGCACAGATGACCACCGGCACCATCCTGGGCACGGTATCGGATTCTTCAGGCGCGGCAATTCCAGCAGTCAGGGTTACCATTACCAACACCGGCACAGGAATCGCCACCCGCACCGTAACGAACGGCTCGGGTAGCTATGCGGTTCCCGACCTGATTCCAGGCGCCTACGAAGTGTCGGCGGAAAAGCAAGGGTTCCAGACGATCACAAGGTCCGGCATCACACTTCTTGTCGATCAAAAGGCCCGTGTCGATCTAACCCTGCCCGTCGGCTCAACGACGCAGACGATTACGGTGAGCAGCCAGGCTTCCCTGGTCCAGACAGCGAGCTCGGAACAAGGTCAGGTGATCGATTCTCACACCATTGTAAACATGCCGCTGGTTTCGAGAGATTTTGCTCAACTCGTTGACCTCGAACCGGGCGCGGTGCCGAATTATCAACCGACGGCGGTTGAGGGAGGCGCAGTTTCCGTCAACAACATTGAGGGGTTTTCGGCCAGCAATGTAAACGGAATGGACAACCAGGCGCAAGCCTGGGAGGTGGATGGCGTTATCGACAACGAGCCTAAATTCGGGAACCTTGCAGTGGTTCCAGACCCCGACGCGATCCAGGAGTTTAAGGCGACGAATGATAGTTACTCGGCTGAATACGGAAGAATGGGCGGGGCAAACGTTCAGGTGGAGCTTAAATCGGGCACGAACCAGCTCCACGGCGACTTGTGGGAATTTTTGCGCAATTCAGCGTTCGATGCCAATGACTTCTTCAGCAACCGCTCCGGCGTCGCCATTCTCCCTTATCGCCAGAACCAGTTTGGCGGCACGCTGGGTGGACCCATCCGGAAGGATCGTACCTTCTTTTTCGCAGACTATGAGGGCTTTCGGAGCACGGAAGGGTTCACCGGGCTACAAACCATACCCACGCTGGCTCAGCGGACAGGGGACTTTTCTGCGACCGGGAATCCTGCCATTTATGATCCGCTTATTTCCGTGACGGCCCCCCCGACGCCATTTCCGGGGAATGTCATTCCTTCGACCCTCATCACCCCGCCCGCGGCAAAACTTATGGCTTTGTTTCCGGCTCCGAACGTGGTTGCGCCTGTGGGCCAGACAAACTATCTCGGGAGCGCCACCCAGACGCGCGGCGTAAATCAGTTTGATGCCCGTGTGGACCATCGCCTTACTGGCAAAGATCAGTTTTTCACAAGTTATAGCTACTTCCGTGGTACTTTTACCAATTCTCCTTTTCTGGGCACCGTCCTCGAAGGGCAAGGACCGTCGGGACAGTTCGTTGGGCTGTCGAATACGCTGGATCAGGTCCTCTCCATCGATGAGACGCACACATTTAGTCCAACCACGATCAATGAAGTACGCTTTGGCTGGCTTTACAACCATGTCCATTTTTATAGCTGGGACCAAAATCTTCAGACCGCAAATCAATTGGGTATTCCAGGCGTCAACATTTGCGAGCCCCTCTGCGGCGGGATACCTACTTTTACGGTCACGGGCTTGGGAAACAGCACTTCAGGAGGATATAACGGCTTTGGACACCAGAATTACGATCCGACACACCGCTACGGCAACATATTTCAATGGGTAGACAATGTCACAAACATTCGGGGCAAACACATCCTTAAATTTGGCGGGGACATCCGCCAGATCAGAGATGACATGTCCCAGACCAACAACGGGGTAGGAGCTTTTACGTTCAACCAAAATAATACCAGCGACCTGGGAGCCGCCGGCACGGGCTCAGGGCTCGCAGCCCTCCTTCTTGGTTATCCCACCTCGGTAAGCCGACAACTCCTGAACGTCTTTCCCGACGCTCGCCAATATCAATATTTTGCCTACGCTCAGGACGACTACCGGGCCACTGAAAGACTGACGCTGAATCTGGGTCTTCGGTACGACTTGTTTTCAGCTTTCACTGACGCTCACAACCACGAGGTGAATTTCAACTACGCCACGGGCAACATCCAGTTGGGCTGCATTGCGATCAGTTGCTCGGGCGGAACCCTTGCAGATCCCGATGACCTGGGGCCGCGCGTTGGATTTGCCTACCGGCTTGATCGAAGCGGCAAGACCGTCCTGCGGGGAGGCTTCGGCATTTCTTATTGGCAGGACGGGGGCGGCGGCGGCGGCGAGGGCAATGATTATATGGAACAGCGTTATCCCTATGCTGTCCCTCAGACGCTAAACGTAGCCAACATATTCGAGGTTAACCCGGCAACTGATCCCAGCCTCGTGACCGGAATTCCTGCCCCTCCGCCACCTCAAAACAGACCTGGAGCTCCGGCAGGGAACATCTGGCTGCCCGCGGGCGCTAATATCAGCGCGACAGAGAACGCGGACAACGAACAGATCACGCAGACCACCTCGTGGGATTTAGACCTGCAACGAGCCGTCACCCCGAACTTAATGGTCGATGCTTCGTACGTGGGGAACGTCGGATCCTATATCGAAGGTGGCTTCTCTGCCAACTACCCTGAGCCAGGGGTAGACCTCACTAACCCCATAACAGGGCAGGCTAACAGCATCCAGGAGCGAAGACCTTTGTACAGCATCGATCCGGGCCTCACAAGCGTTGGTGGGGCAATGTGGGATGCACGATCGGATTATAATGCCTTCCAGCTTAAGATCGATAAGCGCACGTCAAAAGGCTTATCGTTCCTGGTTTCCTACACGAATTCAAAGGATCTTTGCGGAGGGTGCTCTTACAACAATCCTGACTATCGCATGGCCCAATATAGCTCGACGTGGTTTGACGTTCCCCAGCGGCTGGTCTTCAGCTATGTATACCAATTACCTTTCGGTCGCGGCAGGCCGGTCGGGGCCGGCTGGAGCCGTTGGACAGACGCCGCGCTGGGCGGTTGGCAGATGTCCGGCATCAGCTCGTACGAGAGTGGCTACCCATTTACTCCTTCCGTCACCAGCACGCTTGACAATGGGAATGGTAATGCTCCGGACAGGGTTTGCAACGGGTCCGTCGCGAATCCCACCATCGCCGCATGGTACAACTGGCGCTGCTTTGTTTCCGCTCCGCATGATGTTTTTGGAAACAGCGGGTATTACATTCTCCGAGGACCGGGTTTTGTTGACTGGGATTTCGGGATGATGAAGAATTTCAATTTTACTGAATCGAAGCAACTCCAATTCCGCGCCGAGTTTTTCAACATCTTTAACGGAGTCAACTTCGGTCCGCCCATCTCCGCCCAATGTGGGGGGCTTTGCGGTGAAGGAACCATCACCAGTGAGGCGGTAGGTTATAACCCGCGATTGATCCAGTTCGCACTGAAGTTTTATTTCTAACTTAGAGGAGCAGTCGAAGTGCTGTCCCGCATTTTTTGCGAAGAATTCTGATCAGCAACCACGGAGGCAAAAACGAATGCAGCGAAGAACCTATTTGAAAACAATGTTGGCGGGAGCAGGCGCGATGGCGTTGCCGGCCGCCGCGCAAGGGGTGAATACTCTTGCCGGCCGCATCAAGCACACCGACCCAAGCAAGTACCATATGTCCCATTCGCATGGATCGTCGGGCTACATGGACTGCCAGTCTCCCTCGTTGGTCGTCAGCAGCGATATGACCACAAACCTGCGCTTCGTTGACCGTTGCCAGATGATGCCCGGAGGAGGCGTCGGCCACCACTTTCACAACCGGTGCGAGGAAATGTTTATCATTTTTGACGGCGAGGCGCAGTTCACGATTGACGGCCGAACCTCTTTACTGAAAGGCCCGGCGGGCGCTCCCTGCCGCATGGGTCACTCCCACGCCATCTATAACCCAACCGACAAGCCGGTGCAATTCATGAACATCAACGTATCCGCGGTCAAGGGACGATACGACGCCTTCAACCTTGGCGACGCGCGCGTTGGCGTCCCCCTCGATCCTATCCCGGTATTTATGACCATGCATCTCGACAGGACGTTGTACCA
>JASHTR010000370.1 GCA_030040455.1 Terriglobia bacterium
AAGCAATTACCCGAAGTTGTGGACTTCCATATGCCGCCGGAAGGCATTTTCCACAATCTCATGATCGTGGCTATCCGCAAAAGTTATCCCGGACACGCCCGAAAGGTAATGAACGCCATCTGGGGCCTACCCGGGGCCATGTTCACCAAGTGCCTGGTGGTGGTGGATGAGGATGTGGACGTGCATAACCCCCGTGAGGTGGCGTGGAAAGCGCTCAACCACATCGATCCGGAGCGCGACATTCAGTTCATGCTCGGCCCGGTGGACCAACTGGAACACTCCTCCCGCCTGCCCTGCTTTGGCTCCAAAATGGGCGTCGACGCCACGCACAAATGGCCGGGCGAAGGGTTTACGCGCCCCTGGCCTGATGAGATCCGGATGGATGATGAAACGAAAGCGCGGATCGACCGAATGTGGGCGAGCCTCGGATTGCCGCAAAGGCCGGATTCCTTCTGAAGGCGAAGAATGAGTCGAAAGTCCAAGGTCGAAAGCCAAAAGGGGTGACCCTTACAAACTTCTAATTTTGGACTTGCTTTTGAGGGTAGCGAGCCTTTTCTCGCCGTGGATTTTTCGCTCCGTGAGGTCTCCGCGTTTCAGGAAACCTTTAGCAGGGACGCCCCTGAGGCACTCATTACCCTCGGTGTTAATACTTGAAAATAAAAGACAGACAGAGGCTCATGACCCGGCCACAATATTTTTTCTATCGACGAACGGTAATCTGATAAAGTAAATCCTATGAGAATTCTAATCTTGGGTGGTGATGGTTATCTGGGCTGGCCAACCGCCATGTATCTTTCCCGGCGCGGCCATGAAGTAACCGTGGTGGATAATTTTGCCAAGCGGCGCTGGGAGAAAGAGCTGAGCGTCTTGCCTTTGCTGCCGGTCCCGCTTCTGGGTGACCGAGTGAAGGCCTGGAAAAAGGCCACGGGACTGACGATCGGGAAGGTGGAAGCCGACCTCTGTGATTTTGCTTTAGTAAAGGGTGTTTTGCATGATTTCGAACCCCACGCCATCATCCATTACGGCGAGCAACCCTCGGCTCCTTTCTCCATGATGGACTGCCATCGCGCGGTCGTCACACAAACGAACAATATTACCGGCACGCTCAACGTTCTTTGGGCGCTGCGCGAACAGGCTCCGGATTGCCACTTGGTGAAACTCGGCACAATGGGAGAATACGGTACGCCGAATATCGACATTGAGGAAGGCTTCATCGAAATCGAGCACAATGGCCGACGAGATGTGCTGCCCTATCCGAAGCAGCCGGGATCGTTTTATCACCTCTCCAAGGTCCACGACAGCAACAATATTCTCTTTGCCTGCCGGGTGTGGAAGCTGCGCTCAACCGACCTCCATCAGGGCGTTGTCTACGGAATCGAAACGGACGAGACCAGGCTCGGCCCCGAGCTCATCACCAGCTTCCATTACGATCATATCTTTGGAACTGCACTCAATCGTTTCTGCGCGCAGGCGGCAGCGGGCATTCCACTGACGGTTTATGGGGCGGGAAAACAGAAGCGGGGCTTCCTGAACATTCGCGACACGCTGCGATGCGTTGAGCTTTCAGTTCTGAACCCCCCGCAAGCAGGCGAGTACCGGGTATTCAATCAATTCACAGAGACTTTCACCATTCTGGAGCTTGCCAGCCTGGTGAAGGTACAAAGCGGAAAGCTGGGCCTGAAGACCGAGATTCAGCACCTCGCCAACCCCAGGGTAGAAGCCGCAGAGCATTACTACAATGCCCGACACCAAAAGCTGCTCGACCTTGGATTAAAACCTCATCTGCTCTCCGAGGTGTTGATTGAGAGCATGTTAGCGAGCGTGCGCGAAAACGCTCATCTTATCCGGCAAGAAACCATCCTGCCTCGCGTCCAATGGGGCCACGCTGCCCGCGCGGCTCGGGCCGCTGCCGGGGCTCATGAAAGCACGCTCCTGCCCGAGCCGGCTATGCTTCCTGGGCGCGCCCATCCGGCCGAGGGGTAGCCACCGTCAACGCCGTTCCGACTGTGGGCTTTTCATTACCGGAGCCACCCATGGTCAACCGGCGCGGCGGGATGGCTACCACTCCCCTAGTGCACGGCCGTCGCTTCGATTTCCACCAGCATCTCCGGGTCCACCAGGCGTGCGACACCGACCAGGCTTGTGGCCGGATGGATTTGACCAAAGAATTCCGCATGCGCCTTCGCCACTTCCTGCCAGCGGTCGATTTCAGTAAGGTAAATCCGGGTGCGAACCACGTGCTCCAGCCCCAGCCCCAGCCGCTTGAGCGCATTTTCAATGTTGTGAATCGCCTGCACGGTTTGAGCGTAGGCATCGCCGGGTGACAATACTTTTCCCGAAGGGTCGGTTCCCGTGGTTCCGGAAACATAAACCACGTCACCCGCTTGCACGGCCCGAGCGTATCCTGCGAGAGGTTCCCAGGGCGTTCCGGAAAAAATTTTGTTCCTTTTGATTTTCATGGCTCTCTCCTGTCATTCGGCCCTCCGGGGTGTTGGTTCTCCTTCTCAAAATAGCGGCGATGCGCTCGCGCGGCAAGGGCCAGCCGCCGGCGTCGCCTTTCCGAGGCCTCGCGGTATCTCCGGCGTTCGTCCCCGGTGCGCGGCAATAGCGGCGGGACAGGCACGGGTTTGCCGGCTTCATCCACGGCGACGTAAGTGAGGAACGCCGAGCTTGTCTGCCTGCGTTCTCCTTTGATGTAATCCTCCAGGTAGACGTTGACCTCAACTTCCATCGAGGTATGAAAGGCGCGCGTCACAAACGCGCGCAGCAGAATGATTTGGCCCACGCGGACCGGGTGCAGGAAATCCAGAGAGTCCACCGAGGCCGTTACTACATGCGACCGCGCGTGACGGTGGGCGGCAATCGCTCCCGCAATATCAATCAGGTGCATCACCTTGCCGCCCAGGATGTTACCGAGCGGATTGGCATCGTTCGGGAGCACCACCTGGGCCATTTCCACCCTTGATTGATCAACGAGTTTTCCTTTAAGCTTCGGCATCTTCCGCCAATACGGCAAGAACAGTTTTTATCCTCCGGCAAGGGTGCTTCTCCGCGGAGAAGCCTGCTTTTGCCTTTCACATTTCGGGTGTTTATACTAATTTCAATCCCGATGTCCGTCGAAGCCAGCCCTTCACAGCCTGAAATTCCGAAACAGTCAGTTGCTCTGAGCTCGCTCGTGGCGGCAGCGCTGCTGACTCTTTTAAAGACGGCGGTAGGGTTGCTGACGGGCAGCCTGGGCATTCTTTCTGAAGCAGCCCATTCCGCGCTGGACCTTGTAGCCGCCCTGGTGACTTACATTTCCGTGCGGCTTGCTGACCGGCCAGCCGATTCTTCCCATCCCTTCGGCCACGGGAAATTTGAGCATCTCTCTGCCTTCATCCAGACGGGCCTGCTGCTGCTGACGTGCATCTGGATTGTGGTGGAGGCCGTTCGCCGGCTCTTCTTCAGTCCGGTCCACGTGCACCCGTCGGTGGCGGCTTTTGGCGTGATGCTGATCTCCATCTTCGTCGATGTCTTCCGCTCGCGGTCGCTCACCCGCGCTGCGAAGAAATACCAGAGCCAAGCGCTCGAAGCGGACGCTCTCCACTTTTCGACGGATGTCTACAGCTCGGGCATTGTCATCCTCGGCCTGATCCTGGTCCTGGCCGCCGACCACTGGAGGGCGCCAGAGTTGCGCGTTGGGGATCCTCTGTCGGCGCTGGCCGTAGCCGGGATCATCATTTACATCAGTGTGCGACTGGGTATAAAGACCGTGGACGCGCTGGTGGACGCTGCGCCGGCGGGTACCTCCGTCCGCATCTCCACGGCCATTGCGAAAGTGCCAGATGTTCTGCGCCAGGACCGCATCCGCGTGCGGCAAAGCGGGAGCCAGCTATTTGTTGATCTTCGGTTGACGCTCGAAAGTAATATTCCCCTGGAGCACGCCCAGGCCGTTGAAGACATGGTGGAGTCAAGAGTCCGCGAACTGTTTCCTGGCGCTGACGTGGTTATCCATTCCGCCCCGCAACCGCCAACTTCCGGCGACCTCGTTGAGAAGATCCGCGCCGTGGCTCATCGGAATAACTTTCAGATCCACGACGTGACGCCTTATAAGGTAGAGGAGAAGGTCAATTTGAATCTTGACCTCGAACTCGAACCCTCGCTCACCCTTGAAGCGGCGCACCAGAGAGCCACCGATCTAGAAAATGAAATCAAGCGCGAAGTCCCGGAAGTGGACGAGGTGAACGTTCACATTGAGCCACTCCTGAAAGCTGTGGAGCCTGCCCGCGAGGCAGGATGGCTCCGGGAGGATTTGAGTCAAAGGCTCCTCGCCATCGCCCGCGATACACCGGGCCTCCTCGACTGCCATTCTCTCGTGGTACACGAGGTGGGGAGGAACATCCTGGTGAGCGTCCACTGCACCCTCGAGCCCAACCTGCCGATTGGACGGGCCCACGAAATTACCGAGGACCTCGAATTCAAGTTCCGCAAAGAGTTCCCTCAAATCATGAAGGTCAGTATCCACGCTGAGCCGCGTGGACAAACGTAACGTGCGGTGGCGGCACCGCGATCAAGCCCCAGCGCAGTCATTCCCCCGTAAACGGGGTCCAACGTTTGGGTCCCCTGCTTCCCTCCCCTCTTACACGACAAAAGGCTCCGGGGGATGACACCGAAAAGACGGGCAGCGACGGTTATTTTCGGGGTTTGGCAGCCTTGCTCGAAGCGGAGGTGGCGGAACGGCTGGCCGCGCTCGAAGCTGAATTCACAGGGTACGTGGCGTTGTACACGTTGACGATGTCTTGAGTGATGTCAACGGTTTTGGCGGCATAGTAGATCGGAGTTTGCTGCTCGCCAGCACCAATCACCAGAGCGTAGTGATGCTGCAGCGCATACTGGTCAATAATCTTCAGCATCTTCTGCCCGATCGTCCGGACGGCGTCCTGCTCATCCGCCTGGCTGTCGTACTGGTAATCATCCTGCGCTTCCTTGAAGCGCCGCTGCTTATCAGACAACTCCCGCTCGAGATGGTATCGTTCCTGGTCGCTCAACATCGTGCTCTGGTTCTGAAGCTGATCCTGCAACGCTGAGATTTCTTTGTCCTGCTGCTGGAGGTCCTGGGTCCGGGGGGCATACTTCTTTTGGAGACCGGACAGCGCTTCCTTGCCTTCGTTCGTGGCGCCGATGGCCTGCTGCAGGTTGATGACCGCGACTCGCGTTGGCGCGTCATCCTGGTTTTGCGCCGGCAGGAGCGCCGGCATGGTCACAATACAGGCCAGAACCGCCAGCTTAAAAGCCGTGTTTCTCATGCACTCTCCTCCTGAAAATCATACCATTTCCATAGCCTAGCTAAAAGGTGCGCGCCACGGTGAAACCTACCATGCCTTTTGGCTCCGTGAAAACTTGGCGCTCGAAGTACGGCAACATCGCGTCATAGGTAGCCTGGTTGGGAAAGAGCGACTCGGGTGGAAGGTCCTGCGGCGGGGTGACGTAAACGTGATTCAGGCGGAGCCAATTATAGCCGTAATAGATTTCAACGGGGGCGTGCACCACCGGAAGCGTCATTTCAACAGCCAGCCCCGTGGAGCTGCGTGGTTTGAAATTCAAAACTGAGACGGGCTGCAGATTATTTTTGGGAACGTATGCCGCGAAATATGGAAACTGATCCGTAATGCTCGAAAGCGCATTGGGCTGCAGCTTGAGCTGGCCGGGGCGGAGGATAAAAGCGTCGCCGGCGTCAATGAAATAAGCGAGCGTCACCGGGCCGAAAATGGGAATTCGGTACTCAAATCGGGTCAGCACTTCCGAGTCTCCTCCCGGCACTTCGAAGGTATTATAGGGGAAACTCGTATACGAACCGCAAGTGCCGACCTCCTGGTTTCCTTTCGGCCCGACCGCCCAGATGGGCCTTCCCTGGCTGTCCCGGTTGCAAACCTGTCCGGTGGTGGGGAAAAAGATGACGGGGCTGATGCTGTAAATATTGAATCCCCGGATGTCGTACTCGCCGCCCATGTAGAACCGGGCAAAGGGCGGGGGCACCTTGCCGTCGTATCCGGAAATGGTGGACGCCCTAAACTGGAACGCCAGCGTGTTCCGGCCATGATTGATGGGGTGATAATACTTCATCTCGACCGACGGCGTGATCGTATCCACGTTGCCGCCGAGAACGCTTCCGGCAAAGCCGAGCGAGGCGGAGATGTATTTCCCGCGATGGGGGAACATCGGGTTATCGACGCGGTTGTAAACGTACGTCGGCATAATCTGGCTTTCCGTGATGCCACGCAACTGGCTGGGACCGGCAAACTGGCCGTAGTCGAGAGATTCAAAAAGGCTTTGTGACGCCGCGCTGAACGTGTTTATGCTGCTGACCGAGAAGGTATACGTCACGCCAAACTGCGCAAACGACCGCCGGAGCGGATAATCGCCGAAAACCGTGAACCCTTTGGAATTCTGCTGGAAGTTCTGAAAGTAGCTTTGGCCGAGCGGCGTGTTTTTCAAGTTATTCAGGTTGATGCCATAGAGGGCGCCGTATTGCTCGAGTTCATCAAAGTGATAATCGTTGAGGAAGAGGGTGAAGCCCGCCGTAATCGGCTTGTTGAAAATGTAAGGCTCGGTAAATCCAATGGTTGCAGTGGTGACGTAGGTGCCCACCTGGCCGCCGATGCTCAAGGTGTCGCCCAGGCCGAGAAAATTGTGGGTGGCGTAGTTGGCTCCTACAAAATTACCCGTGATGCCGCTGACGCCTCCTGAGAACCCGATCGAATTTCGGCCTTTTTCCTTGAGCTTGACGTCGAGATCCACAGTGTCGTTCGCATTGTTCTGCACCACCGTCACGCCTTCATACCCGGTGGGACTGGGATTGTCCGGGTTGGTTTGCTTGATCGGATCGAAATAACCCAGTTGGTTGATCCGGTAGATGCTGAGGTCCCACAGCGCGGTGTTAAAGATGCTGCCCTCGTCCAGCAGCAACTGGCGACGGATCACCTTGTCGCGCGTCTTCGTGTTGCCGCTGAAATTGATGCGATGGACGAAGAATTGTTTTTCTTCGTCAAAGTCCAGCGCCAGGTTGATGAGGTGTCTCTTACGGTCCGGCTCGATGTCCGGATTGGCGGTGAAGTTGATGTACCCGAACTCGCCGTAAAGCTTGGTGTAATTCTTCAGCGCGTTTCTCAGCTTGGTCACATCGAAGACGTCGCCCGGCTTCATTTGCAGGATCGGCGCCAGTTGGACTTGTTTGAAGAGGTGGTTGCCCCGGATCGCGAGCCTTCCCAACCGATATTGAGCGCCTTCCTCAATCGGGATGGTTAAATCCACGCGCTTACCTCGCCCCCGGCCAAGGAAGATGAAAGGCATTGACCGGTGCGTGTTGACGGTCTTTTTGATGGGTTCCTGCGGCAAAGCATAAAAGTAGCCGTGCGCCTGGTAGAGTTCACGGATCTTTTCGAGGTCAGCATCAACTTTGTCCTTGTAGTAAGTACGGTGGAAGAAATAGAAGAAGGGCGGCAAGCCAATGGGCCTGGAGTATTTCATCACCTGAATCAGCCGCATATTGGAGAAAACCGTATTGCCGGTGAAGCGAATCCTCCCCACTTTCACTTTCGGGCCTTCGGTCACAACGAACGTCAGCGCTACGGAGTCCGGAGGAATGTCCCGCGTGCGCGGTCGCACGGTGGCGAACTGGCGTCCATTTTCCGCTTCCATTTCCTCCAGCACCACAACCGCGCGCCGGACAATGACGGGATCAAATTGGGACATGATGGAAAGCCCGACGTGTTCCTGGCGGAAGCGATCCATCACGTCGGATTCGCTCACCGAGCTTAAACCCTTGTAGTCGATGCTGCGCACCAGCTTCTTTTCCCGAACGTAAAAGATGATCGTTTTGTTGCCGTCACGGTCATCCTGGGCGACGGCGCGAATATCGTCAAAGTAGCCGGTGTTCCAAAGCGCCATAAAATCGCGTTCGACGGCATTCTCGTTGTAAACGTCACCCCGGTGACTGTAGATCCTGGCCCTCAACATGGACTCCGGAATGCGCCGGTTGCCGCGAAACACAATGTCGTCAATCAGAACCTGCTTTTTGCCCTGAGCTTTGGGGGGAGGAGCGGGCTTCGCGGGAGTGGGCGCCATGCCCGGCGCCTGAAGCTGAATCTTTCCGGGAGCCTGCTGCGTTGGATTTTGTGCCCCACTCCGAGAAGGCGCCGTGCCGGGATTCTCAAGCTTGATTTTTCCGTTCGAGGGTTGAGGAGGCTGGTTTTGCCCGGCCTGGGAAGGCGGCGTCTGAGGCGAGGAACCCTGCGCAACCGGAAGGAGGCGTTGCGGAAAAAAAAGGCACAATGCGAGAATCCAGACCGAACCGCGAAAGCATCCTCTGACCGCCCAGAATGGAATTAAGGATTGCAGTGCTCCACCTTGATCGAGCAAGGAAGTTATACACTCGGAAAGGTTGCCGGAGTTATCCGGTTGCAAACTCACTATCTTAATAAAATATGCCTCGGTTGGGAACTACCTAATTCCGCAGCTTCGTAGGATGCACGAAAAATGCTTTAGAGGTGCCTGAAACCACCGCAAAGATTGCCGCGTTCCGGTTGTGCCGGTTCGGTCGTGATCCACTCACCCATCGTGGAGTGCGGGAGCTTGCTCCCGCTTTCCGAGCCGGAAGCCTGCTTCCGGCTCGCGTCCGCAAGCGGGCGCGCCCAAAGCGGCAGCAAGCTGCCGCACTCCATAGGTGCTTCGCACCAGCGGCGCCGTGCAATCTTACACTTCTGGGGTTTTAACGTGACTGTGGCGCTCCTGTCGCATGAGTGATCGGGGACAGACTTCGAGGAAGGAGCGAGCGAAGGGTAGCCCTCAGTGGGAAAGGGGCGTGGCCGTCACCAGACTGTCGTTCACTGGCCGGTAGTAAAGCCCCTCGCTGCCTACTGTAACCTCCAGAACCGCAGGGGGTTGGATTTCACCCTGAATGAGAGCTTCGGAAAGGGGGTCCTCCAGGTGCCTTTGCAGGGCGCGGCGCAATGGCCTTGCGCCATAGGAACGGTCCGCGCACGTCTTTTCGAGAATCCATCGTGAAGCTTCCGGGGTCAGATTAATCGAAATGCTCTTTTGAGCCAAATGCGTGTTCATTTGCTGGACCAGAAGTTCGATAATCCGCAACAGATCTTCGTCCGTAAGCGCGTTAAAAATGATGACTTCGTCGAGCCGATTCAGGAACTCAGGATTGAAGAGCCGCTTCACCTCGCTCATCACCATGTTCTCGACCTTCTTGTCCGTCAGCTCCGCGTTGGCCGACTGGAAGCCAAGGTGGCTGCGGCGCTCAAGATAACGCGCTCCGATGTTCGAGGTCAGGATAATGACCGTATTCTTAAAATCAACCGTGTTGCCGAGGCCATCTGTAAGCTGGCCATCTTCAAAAACCTGGAGCAGGATATTAAATACGTCCGGGTGAGCCTTCTCAACCTCATCCAGCAGAATGACCGAGTAAGGAGCCCGGCGCACCCGTTCAGTAAGCTGCCCGCCCTCCTCG
>JASHTR010000371.1 GCA_030040455.1 Terriglobia bacterium
AGCCCGCAAACCGCTCGATGATTCCGGCCCGCTTCTCCACCTCCCGTAGCAGCAACCCTCCGCCGTCACTCATGATCGTCCCGCCGTCGAAATCCGCCCTCACTTCCCGCCGACCCAGGGGATGAAATTCCAAATGCTTTCCGCTACACTCTGTATTCATAAGGCTGTCTCCTTTTTCTGGCGCAAGTTTTTGTGAACAAAATTCTCATGCCAGAAGAGACAGCCTTTTTCAATTTATTTGTGAGAAATCCGGGCTAATCGTCGGTTTGCCTCGCCGCCGCATCGCTCGTAAAATATCTACCTATGGTTACGGCTCAGATTGGGAAGGGCGGGAAGTTCGTGGTGGACCGCATCATCCGCGCCTTTGTGCGGGAGGGAGTCAACCCCAACGTTCTTACCTCCATAGGGCTTCTGATTAACTTAGCTGCGGCGTACCTGTTTGCGGTGGGCTATTTCCGCTGGGCAGGGCTGACGGTTGTTATGGCTGCGATCTTTGACCTCACCGACGGACCGGTAGCACGCATGAGCCATCGCGTGACGCCTTTTGGCGGGTTTCTCGATTCCGTGCTCGATCGCTATTCCGACCTTCTTCTGCTGGTCGGCCTGCTGGTTTTTTACAGCCGCGCCAGCCGTTTCTGGTACGTCGTGCTCGTGGCCATCGCGATGATTGGCGCCATTATGGTGAGCTATACGCGGGCGCGCTCGGAAAATGTGATTCGGTCCTGCAAGGTGGGGTTTCTTGAGCGCCCGGAGCGGATCGTGCTGCTGATTATCGGTGCGCTTGCCGACCGGATGGCGCCAGTGCTTTGGGTGATTGCCGTCTTTGCCAATCTCACCGTGCTTCACCGCATTGTGCATACCTATCGCGAAACTGAGCGCGTGGCTGTTGCCGGCGCGGCGGTGGAGGAGGCCACTGCGTCCGTCGCCGGAGCGGAACGAGGGTAGCCCCGACGAATTTGCTTTTTGAATTCGTCGTGAGTTTGTGAAAGACCCACGGCGAGAAAAGCGCTCGCCGTGGCTACCACTACCAAGGTGCTCTTACTGCCAGCCCCCTCCCAGAGCGTTGTAAAGCTGGATCAGTGCGAGCCGTGCGTTAAGCTGTGCCTGGGCGAGACTCAGCTCGGCGGAAAAGTAGTTTGTTTCGCTGGTTAAAACCTGCAAGTAGCTGGCGCCGCCGTGCCGGTAGAGAACATCGGAGAGGCGGTCCGCATCGGCCGCGGCGGCTGTTAATTGCTCCTGCTGCTTTTCGAACTCGCGATATTTTTGATAAGCGATGAGGGCATCCGAAACTTCCCGCAGGGCTTCCTTGATGGTTTGCTCGTAGGTCAGCAGCATCTGCTGCTTCTGCGCTTGGCTGAGTCTCAACCCCGCATGAAGAGCACCGGCTTGAAAGATCGTTCCCGTCGAAGATAACGCTCCATTCCATAGCAACGAGGGGGCGGAGAGGAACCGGTTGAGCGCATAACTCTCAAAGCCACCCGTGGCAGTGAGAGGAATGTCGGGAAAGAAGTCCGCCTTGGCGACGCCGACCTCCGCGTTGGCCGCCATCAAATTCGCTTCAGCCTCGCGGATGTCCGGACGCCGATCGAGAAGCTCCGAGGGAAGCCCGGCGGGAACGGATGGCGGCAGCGGCTGCTCCGTCAGCTTCAGTCCGCGAGCAACCGGCCCGGGGTTTTCACCTAACAGATTGCTGATCGAATCTTCCTGCTGTTGAATCTGCCGCTCAAAATCGGGAATCTGCTCCGCGGCCGCGGCCACCAGCTCCTGCGCCTGGCGCAGATCGAGCAGGGAGGCGGAGCCGTTAACCGCCAGCACGCGGGTGAGGCGGAGCGAGTCCTGCCTGGAAGCGAGCGTCCGCTGCGAAATCTGCAACGCCAGGTCGAGCTCGCGAAGCTGAAAATAGGCGGTGGCCACACTGGAAACCACCGAGGTCATCACGGCCCGCTGCCCCCACTCGGTGGCCAGCAAATTGTCGCGGGCGGCTTCTGTTTCTCTACGGTATTTCCCCCAGAAATCGAGGTCCCAGATCACGGAAAGATCCAACTCTCCGGCCTTGGCTTCGTATTCCGGAAACACACTTGAAATTTTCGGATTGCGCTCGCTGAAAATGTCGGCGCCGGCGCTCAGGATGGGAAATTGGTTGGAGCGGGTGATCCCGAGCTCGGCCTGAGCCTGGATGACGCGCGTGGCCGCAATCCGCACGTCGTAGTTCTGATGCAAGGCGGTGCGGATCAATTGCTGCAATACCGGGTCGTGAAATACCGTCCACCATTTTTCATTGCCCAGGGATTCGACCTTGCCCGCCGGACTTGCGGACGGACCGCGATAAGCGGGTGGAAGATTCACTTTAGGCCGCTGATAGTTCGGCCCGACCGTGCATCCGGCCACAAAAACGCAGCAGAGCGCGAGGCCGAGCCGCAGCCTTCTCATCCCCTGCCTCCCAGTGGAGCCTCGGCGGGCTCGGCAGGCAAAGCCGCGCGGGCGCGTTTTCCGCCGGAGAGCCTTTCGACGACATAGAAGATCGCAGGGACAAAGAAAATGGCGATGAGGCTCGCTCCGATCATGCCCCCGATGACGGTGGTACCCATAATTTGCCGGGAGACGGCTCCGGCGCCGGACGCAACCCACAGGGGCGCCACGCCAAAAATGAAAGCAAACGACGTCATTAGAATCGGCCTTAGGCGGAGGCGCGCGCCGTCAAGCGCCGCCTCGATCAGAGGTCTCCCCTTTTCGTACTCATCCTTGGCAAAGGCAACGATCAAAATGGCATTCTTGGCCGCGAGGCCGATCAGCATGACAAGGCCGATTTGCGCGTACACGTCGTTTTCGAGCTGGACCATGTAGGGCGGCAGCAAAGAAAGATCAATCATGCGACGCAAGAGCAATACGCCGAAGGCCCCGAAGACGGCGATCGGCGTTGAGAGCAGGACGCTGAAGGGTAGCGACCAGCTTTCATAGAGAGCTGCGAGAATCAGGAACACAAACATGAACGACAATCCAAAGATGGTTGATGCCGAGACGCCCTGTTGCGCCTGCTTCTCTTGAAATGACATGCCCATGTAGTCGTAACCGCAATCGCGCGGCATGGTTTGCGCGAAGACCTGCTCGAGGGCAGCCATGGCTTGCGCGGAGCTATAACCGGGCGCCGCGCTGCCATTGATCTGCGCCGCGGGGTATTCATCGTAGTGCATGATGAACTCCGGACCCAAACGCGGCTGGAAGCTGGCTAAAGCGGAGAGCGGCACCATCTGACCCTGGCTGTTGCGAACGTAATACTGGCTGAGGTCCTGTGTCGTGGTGCGGTAAGGGCCGGCGCCTTCGACGTAAACCTGCCACTGCCTTCCGAAGCGGTTGAAATAGTTGACAAAATACCCTCCCATCAGCGTCTGGATTGCCTGGTAAATGTCGGCAATCGGCACGCCGAGTTTCAGCGCTTTATCACGGTCCACGGCGATGAATTCCTGGGGCACGCTCGGCAAAAACGACGAGCTGATGCCTGCTATTTCCGGACGCTTGCGAGACGCAGCCAGGAACTTATTGACGTTGTCAGCCAGCCATGGGATGTCGTGCCCGCCGCGGTCTTCGAGGACGAAGGTGAAGCCGCCCGAAGTGCCCACGCCGGGGATGGCGGGCGGAGAGAAGCTGAAGGCCGATCCTTGGGGAAGCTGCGTGAGCTCCTGGTTCAAGCGTTCCTTGATGGCCTGGTATTGCTCGTCCAATTGTTTCCGGTCGCTCCACGGTTTCAGAACGACAAAGAAAAAGGCGTTATAGCTGGTCTGAACGTAACTCAGCAGGCTGAAGCCGATGACGCTGGTGGTGTACTGGACGCCGGGCATTTTGGCGAGAAGGCCTTCGATTTTTCTCGCAGCGGCGTCGGTTCTTTCGAGTGAAGCGGCATAAGGAAGCTGGAGATTAACAAAGGCATAGCCTTGGTCCTCATCGGGCAGGAAGCCCGATGGCAGCTTTTCACCGAAGAAAACCGCTGCGACGGCGAACACCCCGAGCAGGATCATGGCGACCGCGCCCCTGCGAATCATCCCACCACAAGCCTGAACGTAACCGTTGGTGGCGCGAGCGAAAACGCGGTTGAACCCATCAAAGAATCTCCTCAGCAGGCCCCGGCTGGGCTTCTTTGGCTGGAGCAGCAGTGCCGCCAGCGCGGGGCTGAGGCTGAGCGCGTTGAACGCCGAAAGAACTACAGATACGGCAATGGTGACGGCAAACTGCTGGTAAAGCCGTCCCGTGATCCCGGGAATAAAAGCGGTGGGCACAAAGACGGAAGAAAGAACGAGCGCGATGCCGATGACCGGGCCCGAAATCTCCTCCATGGCTCTGAGCGCCGCGTCTCGGGGAGCCAAACCCTCCTCAATGTGGCGCTCGACCGCCTCGACGACGACGATGGCGTCATCCACCACCAAGCCGATGGCAAGCACCAGGCCAAACATCGAAAGCGTGTTGATGGAGAAGCCGAACAACGGAAAAACTGCAAAGGTCCCAATGAGCGCCACCGGCACCGCGAGCAAAGGAATTAACGTGGCGCGCCAGCCTTGCAGAAAGATATAGACCACCAGGATAACGAGGGCAAGGGCGATCAGGAGGGTGATCAGGATTTCCTTGATTCCTTCGGTGACCGCCCGCGTCTGGTCGAGAGAGACAGCATAGGTCATATCCTGAGGGAAGCGGCTCTCCAATTGACCCATCAGCTTCTTGACTCTTGCCGCTGTATCGACAGCATTGGAGCCGGGCAATTGATAAATAGCAATCACCGCGCTCGGTTTTCCGTTCAGGCGGCCCATCAGCGTGTAGTACTGCGTCCCCAGCTCGACCCGCGCCACGTCTTTCACCCGCACGACGCCGCCGTTGGGATTTTCGCGGACCACAATGTCGCCGAACTGCTGGGGCGTCACCAGGCGTCCTTGCGCGATCACGGAATAAGTGAATTCCTGCCCCGGTGGCGCCGGTTGGCCTCCGATCTGTCCGGCCGGATTCACGGTGTTCTGGGATTGGATGGCGCTGATGACGTCGGATACGGTGATGCCGAGCCGGGCCAGCGCCGACGGGTTCAGCCAGATTCTCATCGCGTACTGCCCCGCACCAAAGATCTGAACGTTGGCGACGCCGGAAACGCGCGTGATGGGATCGTCGAGATTGATGTAGGCGTAATTCGCGAGGAATTGAGCGTTGTACGTCCCATGAGGGGAGTACAGGGCCACAAGCATCAAAGGCGCTGAAGTCGATTTCTGCACCGTGACCCCATAGTTCGCCACTTGTGCCGGCAATTGCGCGGCGGACTGAGTTTCACGCATTTGAGTGAGAATAAGGTCCGTGTTGGGGTTCGTGCCGACGCCGAAATCTACAATCATGGTCATTTGCCCGTTGGCTGTTGCGTTCACCGAATACATGTAATTCATGTTGTCTACCCCGCTCATCTGCTCTTCGATAGGAGTGGCGACGGATTGGGCCAGAGTCTGGGCATCGGCACCAACGAAGGTGGCCTGAATCTTGGTTTCGGGCGGAACAATACTGGGGAATTGCGCGACCGGGAGCGTGAGGATGGTGATTCCTCCGACGATCACCGTCAAGATCGCAATCACCATCGCCACGATGGGGCGGTTAATGAAAAACTTCGACATTGTTTACACTCAAGCTGTCAGCATTCAGCGTTCAGCTATCAGCGATCAGCGAGCGACCGGTTTCCCATTTTTACTGACCGCTGACTGCTGACGGCGGATTGCTTCCTGGCGTGTAAGGTTGCGGAACGACGGTCATGCCGTCTCGCATTTGTCCGGCTCCCTCGGCCACAACGCGCTCGCCGGGACTTAACCCCTGGTTGATGACCCAGAGGCTTCCGACCTGCTGCCCCACTTGAACGGCGCGGACCATAACCTTGTTATCCGGTCCAACGACAGCCACCTCGTAGCCGCCTTGCAATTCACTCACCGCGCGCTGCGGGACAAGAAGCGCTTCTTTCTTACGTTCTGTGATCGCGCGGATCCCGGCCGTTTGCCCCGGTCTAAGAATCCTGCGGGGATTCGGAAAGGCTCCGACAATCTGGATCGTGCCGGTTTGCGGGTCCAACTGCCGGTCGGCGAAAAGGATTCTCCCGTTATAGGCATACGTTTCGCCGTTGGACAGGGTTAATTGCAAGGGAATCGGATTTGCGCTCGAGAGCAGGTTGACGGTCCCCGGGTTTACGCGGTTGGCAATCTCAAGATACTCCGTTCCGCTGATCGGGAAATAGGCTTTGATCGGATCCACTTGCGAGACCGAAGTCAGCACGGTGGTCGGGGTAACCAGGTTTCCAACTTGAACCTGGGCGATGCCCGCGATCCCACGGATGAGCGAGCGAACCTTGGTGTAGCCAAGGTTCAGTTGGGCAGTCTCGACGGCCGCCTGCGCCGCTTCAACCGCAGCTTTGGCCGCAAGCTTTGCCTGGGTATCCGTCTCGAGCTGGCTCTGCGGAATCGCCTGCGCCTTGGCCTCCGGGATATCCCGCTTTACATTAAGCGCGGCATTGCCAAGGTTCGCCTCAGCCTGCGCAAGCTGTGCTTTGGCCTGGTCCAGCACCGCCTGAAACGGACGAGGATCAATCTCAAATAACACGTCGTCTTTGTGAACGAACGAGCCTTCGCGATAATCCTGCTTGATCAGATAGCCCGCGACTTGGGGCTGGATTTGAGCGTTGACGTAACCCTCAAGCGTGGCTATCCAATTGCCATAAATCGGGACGTCTTTCTGGATGACCGTTGCGACTTCGACGATGGGCGGGCGGGGACGCGGCGCATTCCGGGGGCGCGCACATCCGCCCGAGAAGATCTGGGCCCCAACCGCGAATAGGAAGATCGCAAAGGGAACACATGGAAGCTTGCGCCTGCTCAATCATCTTCTCCTTCCTCAAGGAACATTGCCCCGGAGGGCCACGATTCGCCGGGCCGGAAAATGCCGCACGCTGCCCACGCCCGAAGCCGGAAAGTGCGACCCGTCAATGCTTTGGAGCTATGT
>JASHTR010000372.1 GCA_030040455.1 Terriglobia bacterium
AATGGTGACCATTTCTTCCGCGATACAGGATGGGGTGGCGAAGCCGACGGAGGTGATTGACTGCCAGATGGGGTCTATGATCCTGGGCGGTCGCGTCATTCATGACGCGGAGCGATTGGGCGACCTCACCGTGAGCCAGGTGCTGGCTTACTCGAGCAATGTAGGTGCCATCAAGGTGGTGCTGAGGCTGGGCGAGCAGCGCTTTTACGACCATATTTTGAACTTTGGTTTTGGAGCGAAAACGGACATCGGACTGCCCGGCGAAGAGCGAGGCCTTCTGATGCCACCCGACCGCTGGTCTGGAGTCTCGATCGGTGAGATCGCTATAGGGCAAGGCATCGCCGTTACGGCGCTTCAGCTTGTCGATGCTTATTCCGCGATCGCGAACGGGGGGATGTTGATTCAACCCCGCATCGTCAAGGATATTTTTCGGGGAAATACCCATCAGCCGCTTCCGCCGCAGTGGGAGCACCGGGTGGTGAGCCCGCAGACGGCCGCGACGATGCGGCAAATGTTGAAGGGCGTGGTTGATTACGGAACGGGCAGAGGCGCGCAACTGGATGGCTATTCGGCGGCCGGAAAGACTGGAACGGCACAAAAAGTGGATCCTAACGGCCGTTATTCTCACACGCATTATGTAGCTTCGTTTATTGGCATGGTTCCTGCCAGCCGTCCGGCTCTCACCATCCTGGTCTCCATTGACACGCCCCACGGCGCTATCTATGGCGCGGAAGTGGCGGCACCAGCGTGGAAAGAGATCGCACAACAGGTTTTGAGCTACCTGAATGTGCCGCGAGACGAGCCGGTGAGATCGCCGGTTTTGATGGCATCGCTGAGGTCTCCGTCTGCCCCTTTGCCTCGCTCGCTTGAGGCTCCCCAGGCCAGCGATCCACCTATTGGAACTTCTCAAGCCACGCCGGGCTCCGCTGATCGTGCGCCGGAAGGGTCGCTGGAAACAGGCACAGTCGTCATCAACGATGGTCCCCTAGTCGTGGTGCCTGATTTTTCCGGGCTCAACGAGAGGAGAGTCGCGGACCAATGCCAGGCGCTGGGATTGCAGTTGACTCTAAGCGGCCTGGGACTGGCGACGGTGCAGAGTCCTGCCCCGGGGATCAGGGTTCCCGAAGGAAGCACGGTTGAAGTCGGTTTTGCGCGGTGAGTGCGAGGAGTTCGTCATGTCGCTTCGAAACACCTGCGAAAACGAAAGAAGTTATTTCCGCGCAAGCGGGAATCTGCCTTGCCCGGCGTGGGTAGCCTGGATCCCTGCTTTCGCGACGGTGACAGTGGTGTATTTGCGGGGGAACAAGGGGGCGAGCGAACGCGGCCATTTGCAAGCAATGCGGTTGTATACTGAATTCAGAGATGATTCTTGAAGAGTTGCTGCGGGCTACGGATGTGATTGAATGGCTGGGCGACTCGAAGTTGTCCATCCGCTCGCTAGCCTACGATTCTCGCCAAGTTGAGCGGGGAGGCCTCTTTTTCGCCATTCCCGGCGAGCACGTCGACGGAAACCAATACGTGGGGCAGGCGCTGTCGCAAGGGGCCGTCGGCGTGGTGAGCGAGCGGCCGGTGCCAGCCGATTTCCCGGCGTTATGGGTGCGAGTTGGAGACATCCGTCGCGCGCTCGCAGAAACGAGCCGGGCCTTTTACGGCGATCCGTCGTCCAAGCTGGCGCTGGTGGGAATTACCGGAACCAACGGTAAAACAACCACGGCATATCTTATCCACTCCATTCTGGAAGCCGAGGGAACCAAGGCCGGACTTCTCGGAACCATCGAGTATCGGCTTGGGGATCGTGTCGTACCGGCCCACCATACCACACCGGAATCATTGGACTTGGCAGCATATTTTGACGAGATCTACCGGGCTGGCGGCCGGGCCGCCGTGATGGAGGTCTCCTCGCACGCTCTGGCGCAGGAACGGGTGTGGGGTTTACGATTTCGAGCCGGCGTCTTTACGAACCTGACGGAGGATCACCTCGATTACCACAAGGATATGGAGAGCTACTTTGTGGCGAAACGCAAGCTCTTTGAAGGAGTAGGAGCTCCGTCACCGGAACTCGGGGTGATCAATCTGGATGACGCCTGGGGAAAGCGTCTTCTCGACGAGCCACAACCACAGCAGATTACTTATGGAGTGGAATCAAACGCCCAGGTGAAACCGAAACACTTCACCTTCGGGCAGGAGGGTATTCGCGCAACCCTTACAACCGTTCGGGGAAGGCTCGATGTTGAGTCGGCCTTGCTCGGGCGGCCCAACCTGGAGAACATCCTCGCGGCCGTTGCCGTTACAGAAGGATTGGGTGTATCGGGGGAAAGCATTCAGCGGGGCATTGCGGCTCTGCGCCAGGTGCCGGGGCGTTTTGAGAAGGTAGATGCGGGGCAGCCGTTTACCGTGCTGGTGGACTACGCCCATACTCCGGACGCGTTGCGAAACGCCTTGGTCACTGCTCGCGAGCTCACCCGCAACCGGCTGATCACGGTGTTCGGGTGTGGAGGCGATAGGGATAGGATGAAGCGCCCGATCATGGGGGAAATAGCCGGGTCACTCAGCGATTCCGTAGTGCTGACCTCGGATAACCCGCGGAGTGAAGATCCGATCCTGATTATTAATGACGTTATGGTGGGCCTCCAAAAAAAGGATCGTCCCTACCTGGCCGAGGTTGACCGTGAAATGGCTATTCGTAAGGCTCTCGAGCAGGCGCACGAGGGCGATCTCGTGCTGATTGCCGGGAAAGGACACGAGACTTATCAGGTTCTTAAGGATGAGACAGTTCCCTTTGATGATCGCGCAGCAGCAAGGCGCGCCCTGTGGGAAATGGGCTTTGGGCTAAATCGGCCACAATAAGAAGTGCGAATAGCACTCGTATCCGGGCACGGATGAAAGGGCGGTGGGAGAACTGTTCTCGCCCGTGTCATTCCGAGGCCGTTCGCTCTTCCGCTGCGAACGGCCTCTTCGCTTCGACCGGAGCGGGCTCTGAGCAGGGCGAAGGAGTTCAGGGGAAACTCTGCATGCGACTTTCCGTTTCTGAAATCGCGGCAGTTCTGGGCTCACAATGGGAGGGAATGCCGCGGCTTGCCCACGGCTATTCGATTGACTCACGCACCCTTCGAGATGGCGACCTCTTCTTTGCCATTCGTGGCCCTCACTACGACGGTCATCTC
>JASHTR010000373.1 GCA_030040455.1 Terriglobia bacterium
AGGAAATTCTGGGGAGCGAAAAGGCACTGCGCCGGGTGATTGTGGACGAGCTCAAGCAGGTCGAAAAAGAATTCGGGGACATCCGGCGGACCGAGATCATCGAAGAGCAGGCCGAGATCCGGCTGGAGGACCTGATCACGGTGGAAGACGTAGTGATCACCGTTTCACATTCGGGCTACGTCAAGCGGACCCCGCTCGCCACTTACCGCCAGCAGGGCCGCGGCGGCAAGGGACGCCTCGGCATGAGGACTCGCGAGGAAGACATCGTCGAGCATCTCTTCGTTGCTTCCACGCACAGCTATATCCTGGTGTTCACCAATACCGGCAAACTGCACTGGCTGAAGGTTTACGAAATTCCGGACGTGGGCGCGGCGGGCAAGGGAAAGCACATCCTGAATCTCGTCAACCTCTCGTCGGGCGAAAAAGTGGCGGCCGTGCTCGCCGTGAAGGAACTGCCCGATGAGCCGAAAGACGTCGAGGTTGAAGGCGCCGCCTATGCGGCCGAGGGCTACGTGGTGCTCGCGACGCGGCACGGCCTGATCAAGAAGACACGCCTTGCGGAGTTTTCCAACCCCACCTCGCGCGGCATTTTGGCGATGAAGATTGAGGAGGGAGACGAGTTGATCGGCGCCAAGCTGACGACCGGTCGGGACACCATTTTTCTCGCCTCGCACGAGGGCATGGCGATCCGCTTCGGGGAACAGGACGTCCGCGATATGGGCCGCGCGGCCTACGGCGTATATGCCATGGACCTCGAAAAGGACGACGTCCTGGTCGGCATGGAAATTGTCGGGGAGAAGGAGTTAATCCTCTCCGTCACGGAAAGAGGTTACGGCAAGCGGACGCCGATTACCGAATACCGCCTCCAGTCCCGCGCCGGCAAGGGCGTGATTAACGTCAAGACGACCGAGCGCAACGGCAAGGTGGGGGGGGTGCTCAGCGTCACCGAAGACTCCGAAGTGATGATCATCTCACAGCAAGGTAAAATCACCCGCCTTGATTCCAGCACCATTCGTGAGTGCGGCCGCTCCACCCAGGGCGTGCGGCTGATCAACCTTGAAGAGAAAGACCTCGTGGCCGCAACCTGCCTGGTGCGAAGTGAAGCCAACGGCAACGGCGGCGATGAACCGGCGCAAGGCACGCTCATCCAGTAGCACCCGATGCTACGTCAACCCGCCCATCATTCCCACTTACAAGCTGCTTTTGCGCTCCCGGGAATCTTTGATGACCGCTGAAAGCCAGCCACCAGGACTCCTCACTTGCACTCGGAATGGCGCTTTCCTAACATGGTTTTCCTGCGTTCTGCCGAGGTCATAAGGTGAGGCACGCACCGGTTAATGTTAGAATGAGATTCACCTTGAAGATTCTGAAATTGCTTATCCTTCTGAGCGCAATTCCTGTGCTTGCGGGCTGTCCGAAGCGGCAGACGACGGTGCGGCTGGTTTATGCTCCTCCGCCGCCTGAGCCCCCGGCGCCCTCCGCATCACCGGCAAAACAGACGGGCGCCCTCGTAATCGCGGCACCACCTGCCTCGCAGCCGGCGGTCGCTCAACCGAAGCACGTAGAAACCCCCAACACGGTTACGGTTCGGAAGGCACGCCCCCGGCGTCATCCAACCGTGCATGATGAGAACGCCGATTTGAATAGTGAGCCTCAGCCCGCTGCCACGAGTGCAGCCGCCCCGCCGCTTGAGCCCCCAACCAGCACCCAGGAGCAGGTGGAGCTCGAAGCGCGAGTCCTTGGCCTAATGCAGGACCTCCGCCACCGGATCACGCTGCTCAGCCGCCTGGACCTCTCACGTGATGACCAGAAAGCTTTGGAGGATGCGCGCTTGTTCCTTTCCCAGACGGATCAAGCCAGGAAGCAGGGAGACCTTCAGCAATCCCTCAAACTCGCCCAGAAAGCTGATTTGCTGATCCAAGCGGTGGAAAAACGGCATTAATCTCTTTTCCGTTCGGAAAAGGATCGGCGCTCTGAAAGAGGTCGCGTTCCAGGAGTAAAATGGCGCTTTACTTTTCAGCCCATACCATTGCATGTCTCACGAAGCAAGCGCTCCGCGAGCTCATGACGGACCTTATGGCTTCCCCCAGCGTCAAGGTGCGGCGCTGTGTGGCCAGCCAGCTCGCAGGCCGAATGATCATGGAGATTGAGGCGCCGGATCATGCTACGCTCGAAAAATGGTTTGACCGGCATCATCTCAACCTGGAGTGGATGATGCGGATTGATATCGACGCCCGGGAAAACGCCGTGGAGGAATATTAGCAGCCGGTCATGTCGCTTGGCGACATCCGCGAAGCACGAAAATGCGCTGATTCTGATTCCATTGCCCTTGCGTGCCAAATGTCGGCGTATTTTCAGGGCCGAAGGCGATCTTGAGTGAAACGAAGGAAAGATCGCTGTATTTGCTTAATTTCACAAATGCGGGGATTCTTCGCTGCTGCTCAGAATAACGAGTTTTTCAGGATCCTGTGAAATAGACACACACTGCTTCCTACCACCAGTACCGGCGATTGGGATAAAAAGTGACGGGGGCATCGGGATGTTTTTTGCGGAATGAGCGGAATTGTCTCAGCATCTCGTTATACCTGCGGTTGGAGGTCACGAGCTTGGTGTGTGGCATCCGAATGAGCTCACGCTCCACGGCCCAGACGTTGCGGTGAGACAGTCGCCAGTCGCAGCGTCCCAGCACCCGGAGGTCCAGCACGCCGTATCCCACAATCCTGCCGGAACCATCCACATACGGGTCCACGTAGCTCATCACCAGATCGCGTAGGGTCCGGAAAACCGGCCTTCGGCCGTGCAGGCCGGCGTCACGCGACCGGGCGACCGTGCCGTATCGCCCCTCTTCGCGGAATAGAAAGAGGACGTGGTCGAGCTGGTCTTGCGATTCGAGGTCCAGCAGGAGCGGGGGAAAGCCATGTTGTTCC
>JASHTR010000374.1 GCA_030040455.1 Terriglobia bacterium
GGGGAGGAGTCATGAGGCTTATGCGAGCATGGCCTGTTAGCCTGCTGCTTGTTTTGGCCCTGGCTGGTTCCGCGATGGCGCGGTCCTCCTCCAAGACGGCCAGCGTGAGTGGCTACGTGCTGGACTCGGCTTGCGCGTTTACGAAGGATCTTGAGAAGCTGGTCAGCCCCGCCTGTGCTGTCGCGTGCGCCAAAGCCGGCTCAGTCCTGGTGATTTTGGCTGATGACGGCACGATTTATTGGCCGATATCGAGCGCCATGCCCGCAAAAAGTCAGAATGGACGATTGATGCGGTTCGCGGGAAAGCGCGTTACAGTAAGCGGTAGGGTCTACGAAAAGGGCGGATCCCACGCCATTGTGATGGAGAAGATTGAAGAGACTGAGAAAAGCAGGTAGATGACCATCGTTGAGTCCAAAGCTCCTGGAAAGCAAAGCGTATCGAGGAACGTAAAACCACCGCTTTGACAAGGTAAGGGGCACTTGAAAAAGCTCATGAAGTGGATACTGATACCGGTAGTCGTCTATGTGTGTCTGGTTTGCTCGCTGCTCGCCATCATGGTCCAGCCACCGCAAGTCTTTGGGCGAATCATGTCGAAGGTGCCGGACGTCGCTTTCATGGTGCTCCCGTTCAAGCAGCTTTGGTTTATTGCACGAAAGGGCCGGCTGAATGTGGGCGACCCAGCTCCGGATTTCTCGTTGTTGACAGTGGACCAGAAGCAACGGGTTCAGTTGTCTTCCTTTCGAGGACAGAAGCCCGTAGTTCTGGTTTTTGGGAGCTACACTTGACCGCCTTTCCGCCGGGAGGTTCCTGCGCTCAACAAGCTCTATGAGGCGTACAAGGACCGGGTGGCCTTCTACGTCGTTTATATTGAGGAAGCCCATCCTATTGACGGCTGGCAGATGCCGATCAATGAAAAAGAACATATCTCGGTGGCTACGGCTCGTAGCTTCGATCAACGCGATGCGGCAGCAAAAACGTGTGTTGTTAAGCTGTGCATCAGCATTCCGGCCGTGGTGGATGACATCCATGACACGACGGAAATTGCTTACACGGGCTGGCCGGACCGCTTGTATGTGATCGACCGGGCCGGACGCATCGCCTATAAGAGCGGGCCCGGACCTTATGGCTTCTCGCCCATGGGGGTTGAAAAGACATTACAGCGCCTTGTGCCTTTGCCTGCCAAGCAGACGGATCACCCCTAGCAGTTGCTATCATTTTTCGGGCTCCGGCGTGACCCAGCTTGGGAGTCGTTGCAGCCTTTAGCCTGGATTGTTTGAGGAGTCGAACTATGGAGTCGAAGATAAAGCCCATTTTCCTCCCGGACGTACAGAACAACCCGCAGCCTGGAGGGCGTGGAAATGCCATCCGGGCCATGCAGGAGGCGGAAAAGGAATATCCGCTGATCTGGCACTTGTTTGCATATCGCCCTCAGGCGACGGATCATCTGGGCCAGTTTACGCAGGAGATCATGCGCGGAGATTCCCCGCTGAGCCCTGGCATCCGCGAGTTGATCGCAGCTTTTACGTCCGCCCGCAACGACTGCCCCTTTTGAATGAAATATCACGCTGCGGTCGCAGCGGAACTGTTGGGCAGTGAGGAGCTGGTCCAGAGCGTCCTTCAGGACTTGGAAAGCTCGCTGCTGCCTGAAAAAGACAAAGCTTTATTGCGCTTTGTCGCCAAGGTGAACAGCCACTCGCCGGAGATTATGCCGGCGGATATGACCCCGCTTTATGCGGCGGGGTGGAATGATGAAGCAATCTACTATGCGATAACGGTCTGCGCGCTCTTTAACTTCTACAACCGCTGGATCGATGCCTGCGGCGTGCATGCGATGTCTGAAGAAGCCCATCGCGAATTTGGCGCGCGCACCGCGAAGAATGGCTATATCCCCAAGTAGCTCACCAACAGCGCAGCTCAACGAATCCGATTTCCACTACTACGGCTGGCGGGTGGTGCTGGCCGCAAACCTCGGTGTCATGGCCGGGTTCGGCTCGCTGTTTGTATATACCTTCAGCGTTTTCCTCAAACCCCTCAGCGCGCAATTCGGCTGGAGCAGGGAAGCCGTATCGGCAGGCTTCGGTCTGGGCGCGATGACGGTGGGCCTCTGTTCCCCCGGGATCGGCCGCTTGCTTGACCAGATCCGCCCGCGGCGGGTCATCTTGCCTTGCATGGCGATCTTCGGTGCCGGCTTCGCCTCGCTTGCGCTTCTCCGCCCGCACCTCTGGCAGTTTTACGCCACTTGCATCCTGCTGGGCATCGTGGGCAACGGCGCTGCACAACTGGCCTATTCCCGGGCCATTGTCACCTGGTTTCGCAATCGCCTCGGAATGGCTCTGGCGGTGGTCATGGCAGGCTCAGCCATTGGGTCGATGGTGCTTCCCGTCGTTGCGCAAACGTTCATCAGCCATTGGGGCTGGCGTGCGGCCTATTTGGGCCTTGGGCTTCTCGCCTTGGCTCTCGGGCTTCCGCTCACATGGCGCTACGTGCGCGAGCGCGAGGATAACGAAGAGCTAAAAACCAGCTCCCATGCGCTCGCGGGAGTTTCATGGCGGCAGGGCATCAGCTCCTTCCCGTTCTGGATCATCGTCGCCGTCCTGCTCCTTGTTTCAGCCAGCGAGAATGGGGTGCTGGCCCATCTTTCGGCGTTGCTGACGGATCGGGGCATTGCCGCGGAGGATGCAGCGCTCACGCTTTCCGTGCTGGGAGGTGCCAGCCTGGCCGGCAGGATCCTCGTGGGCAAGCTACTCGACCGCTTTATGGCTTCGCGAGTCGCATTTGTGATGCTGATGCCCACAGCGGTTGGCATCCTGATACTTTCCAGGGCCACAGCTCTTTCGGCGGGCTCTCTGGCCGCGGCGCTGATCGGTATTGGCGGCGGCGCCGAAGCGGACGTTATCCCTTATCTGCTCACCCGCTATTTTGGCCTCAAAGCCTTTTCCACGCTCTACGGATTCACATGGACGTTCTACGCTTTCGCGGGCGCGGTCGGGCCGGTCATCCTGGGGCGCGCATTTGATTTAACGGGATCGTATAAGTTCACGTTGACGATTTTCGCCGTTGCGGTTGCCTTAGGCGCCTCTCTTATGCTCTTGCTGCCAAGCTACCGGGAGACCGGCGTTCCAAGCCAGGCATCTCTGTAAGTCTCGCCTTATGCCCGTTCTCCGAGTCCGCCAATGCGGCGCAGTTGTTCCTCAAAACAATTTCGATGGCGAGAGCGGGCGCTACGGGCACGGGAGATGGGTCGAGGCGAGCTCCCTTAAGGCGCTGAGATCGAATG
>JASHTR010000375.1 GCA_030040455.1 Terriglobia bacterium
GGAAATAGCCCACCGCAAACAGGTACGCCGCAGCTAAGTTAATCAGAAGCCCTATGGAGGTAAGAACGTTGGGGTTGACTCCCTCCCGCACAAAGGCGCGGATGATGCGGTCCACCACGAACTTCCCGCCCTTCCCAATCTGAGCCGTAACCATAGGTAGATATTTTACGAGCGATGCGGCAGCGAGGCAAACCGACGGATAAGAGCCGACGGATGTTAGTTTTCGGCAAGAGTGCGTAATAGCAAGTCGATTTTTCCCCCAAATGTGACCACTTGGTCGGCTTCGGCTTCGGTATTTAACCGCGACCCGAGCGTTCGAACTGAGACAGGTTCCGAGAGCCTGAAGGCGGCGCTCTCGGAGGAACCAAGCGAAAAGCCCCAAAGACACCGCATGTGATCTTCTTGTGTCGATTCTATTGGACCCGGATTTGACCACATGGCCGTGGCGAAACAGTCGAACCAAAGGACGGCCACCTATCTTTCCATCAGCGATCCCAATGCGCAAGATATGACGGGAGTTCACGCGCGCAGATGAAGTATCTGTTGGGTTCACCGTGCTCGACATAGGCCATCGCGCCATTCCGGCGCAGGGCCTTTGTGAGTGCTTGTAGGGTCAGTGTCACGTATGCCCGTTCGACGCATTCCTTCCGGAAAAATGCGGTCAGCTTGCCGTGGATTTCTCCGGGAGTTGTAGTCGCGCAATAACCGCTACGCATCCACCGCCTGTTGGGGTGACCCACCCAAGCGAGCAAGATTAGAGCCGGCCGGTATGTGGCTGCTTTATCTAAAATCTTTCTTCCATTCACTAGAATGTCAAGTTCGAATTCACCTTTCGCGCCGCCGAGACCTTGGCTCTTGCTGACGGCGCTCCATCCGTTCCAAGGCGGAAGGTCCTTTCCCTGCATCCAGATTCGGGCAGGCGTTGCCGTCGCATCTGTCTCTCGTTCGGCCGTTACATCCCAAAATGCGCTTCTGCTACTCGAAACAGATGCGCGGATCACGCATTGGATTTCGTGCTGCCAGCGCGGGTCGTCCAAGTCGTCGACCGCACTAGCAGCATACTGCGCCGCGCCCCAAGTGCCCACCGTACTCGTCCCAGCCAGAATCATGACGGGGTTTGGTTTTTTCCAACCGGAGTAAACGATCGCGTAGTCGTTCACCTGCTCCTGCCTCTTGCTCCGGCCTCGGTCATATGGCGTGCTTTCGCGACTTGGCCCGATCGAGCCGCTAATGGTGCGATAGGGAGCACCATCTGCAGGATTCTCTGACCCAAATCGCAAGAGAAGCGGCGGGCTGAGCTCGGTCAACAGCCTCTCGGCGAAGTCGCCGAACAGCGACGGACGGCCCAACAGAACAAGACCATCCCCTTCCTGTAAAGGCGGAAGACGTCTCGGCTCCGGCCCACCAATCGTGACCCTCTCAAAGACACACTGGCGCTTCGGTAGGAAGTCGTGAAGGCGCATAAGCGCTAGAGCGTCACGCACGCGGTGCTCCGGTTCCGAAAGTGACACGATGTGCAGCCTACGATCTTGAAAATTCTGCCAAAATGGATTATTGAAGAAAGAGTTCGGCATAAGCATCCTTATCTAGACACAATATTACCCCTCTAATTTTTAAGCAGCTTTACTCTCGACTCCCGTGTTGCTCGGTGTTGTCATGAGTGTGCGCACAACCAGTGACGCCAAGGAGCAACAAATGACACGACCTCGAATCAGACTTTCGGTTGAACGGACCCCGGCGCACCGGAAATTAGTCGAATCCAAGCCCAATTTGATAGTCGGCATTTCCGCGATGCGCGTTGATTTAACACGTCACCTGCCGATCTACAAGAAGAATCTGACGACGCCGAGCATAGGCCTTTTGCGGGAGCTACTTCAAGCGTACACGCTGGACCAGGATCGGAAAATGATTACGGAGGATGGCCGTATGCGGGAGGTCCTCGGCATCGGACCGAATGCGGACGTGTTGGCCAGCTTACTAGATGACCCCACACTCCGCATTTGGGCGTATTCCGGACTCGGAAACCACCCTCTCAACGCCGGATGTTGCGTCTGGCACGATGGCGAACTGATCTATCGGGTCGACGAGGGCCATCGTATCGCACTGGGTCCTCCGTACTTCTGCATCATCATCTACAAGAATGGTTCAGTCCAGGCTCAGACCTGCCAGTTCGTACCTGGACCCAAGCGCTGGGAAATCGTAATAGGTGATCACAACAAAACTAACGATGTTCACTTGGCTATATCTGGTCCGGCGCTCGTCCGCGAAGGCCGACCGATCGATCCATACTCCGACCTGGAGGCCGCTTCAGAGTACGCGGATATTCGCCACCTCATCTGCGGCCCGTATCCGCTCTTGACAGACTTCCATTCCGGCCGACCCACATCCACCCAGCGGGACTATTGCCTTGTTGAACTACTCTCCAATGAGGACAAAAAGGCGGCTGCCATACTGGGAAAAATTGTCGAATTGCAGCCACATATGCGTGACACCGACGGGCGGGAGTACACGGTTACTCCCAATGCCCTGGTTGACGCCTTGCATGATAAGGGTTATGGTCCGGTCGCGAACCTTCAGGAGCTCAACTTGCGGCAGAGCCAAGGGGAGCGAGGGTTGTACTGGCTCGATCCGGTTGGCACGGTCCTTCACATAATCTACCGACGCTCTCCCTACCCTCACCACTTCCTCGCGATTAGAGATGACGATCCCAGTGCGTTGTACGACTTCGCCGTCGGTGGGTGGTCCAATAATGGTGGCTCGGACCCAGCAAGCATCGCCATAAGTCTCGCTGCCGTGGGGTTCACGTACGCGCAGATGGGAGATAACGGGTTTGACGTCGCCCATTATGTCTATGCAGCATCTGACGCTTGCGGTGAGTCCAGGGAGTACGATTGGAGCCGGGTTTGCCCTGCACTTCAGTCCACCGCCGGCCGCCCTCGTCTTGCGGGGCTCCTGGTCTATGCCACCCGAGGAGAGGAATCGACTGTTATTCATCGCGTAGCTATCCCGGTGAGCCAAAATGCCGCGCGGGAGGATGTGGAGGTTGTTTTCTAATTACTTGCACGGCTTGCTGCCGCTTTGCGCCAGCGAGCTGGCTCGCGGCACTGAAGGAGCCTGTCCGTAAGGCATTCCGCCCTGCAAATAACCCTTCATTTATATTTATTAGTTATATATTATATATAGATATACTATGGACCAGGATCTCGCGTATCTCCCGACGCCGGCCGTCTTCCACGACCACATTCATTTACAAATTCTGGCAATTCGTGGAGTGGCCGCCCGGCTCCTTCAAACGTGAGTTCCAAGCTGCCGAGCCTGGCAAACATCGCAACCGCATGAGGCGGGTAACACCGGGAATGCTCTCTTACGAAACTCTTTCCATCAAACACAAGCTTCAGGTCATCATCATGGTGGTCGTCACAGCCGCCCTGGTGCTCTCCTCAGCGATCTTTTTCGCTTACGGCCATGCCGTTTTGCGGAATTCGATGAAAGATGTTCTTGAAATGTTGGGAGAGATCATCGGCTCCAACAGCCGGGCAGCACTCGCCTTCGGAGATCAGAACGCCGCCAACGAGCTGCTTGGATCCCTGAAGGCAACACCGCACATCCTGACAGCCTGTATTTACTCTGTCAACGGCAAACCGCTCGCGTGCTATCGGCGCGCGAATGACTCAAAATTTTTCAGCCCTCCGCCCGTCCGGCCGGATGAGGTCCACTTCCGGCCCTACGACCTCATTCTTTTCCGCCGGATCATCTTTCGCGGGCAACCCATCGGGACGGTTTATCTGCAGTTGGGCCTCGGCCATGTTCGTGCAGGGCTTCGAAGATTTGTAGGTATTCTGGTGATCGTTCTGCTCGGGGCGCTGTCGTTCGCTTTCCTGCTCTCCCGAAAACTGCAAAGGGCAATCTCCGATCCTGTGATCCACCTGGCCGAAAAGGCAAAGGCTGTATCCGCCGAAAGGAACTATTCCATCCGGGCGGTGAAACGGAACGAGGATGAGCTTGGCCGGCTCACCGACCAATTCAACGAGATGTTGGGGCAAATCGAGCAGCGCGATGAAGACCTGAAGCGCCACCGCGTCCACCTGGAAGAGGAAGTGGCCGCCCGAACCGCAGAGCTGAGAAAAGTGAATGCCCAATTGCTGGAGGCGAAGGACAGAGCGGAGGCGGCGAGCCGCGCCAAAAGCGAATTCCTGGCCAATATGAGCCATGAAATCCGCACCCCCATGAACGGCGTGATTGGGATGACGGCGCTGGCGCTCGAGACTGACCTCAGTCCGGAACAACGGCAGTATTTAAACATGGTCAAACTCTCTTCGGACTCTCTTCTCGTCATCATCAACGACGTGCTCGACTTCTCCAAGATTGAGGCGGGGAAGCTTGACCTCGACTTGATCAACTTTAATCTGCGCGACAGCCTGGAAGAAACGCTCGAGACGGCAAGTCTCAAAGCCGATGAGAAGAGGCTGGAGCTGGTTTGTGACGTTCTTCCGGATGTTCCCGAGTGCGTCCGGGGAGATCCAACCCGCCTGCGCCAGATTCTGGTGAATCTTATCGGGAATGCAATCAAATTCACCGAGCGGGGAGAAGTGGCGGTAACGGTCAAGTTGGAACCCGAGGAGCGCGAAGGTCATCTGCTCCACTTTGCCGTCCACGATACCGGAATCGGTATACCGAAAGAAAAGCAACAGACGATCTTTGAGGCGTTTTCGCAGGCGGATGCTTCCACGACGAGGAAATACGGAGGAACGGGCCTAGGGCTCACGATATCGTCGAGACTTGTAGAGATGATGGGAGGCCAGATTTGGGTGGAAAGCGAAGAAGGCAAAGGCAGCACCTTCCATTTCACCGCCCGCCTGGACGTCGCGGCCGGGAGCTCCCAGACGCCGGCGCCAGAGCCTACGGCTCTCGCCGGACTTCGCCTCCTCGTGGTGGATGACAACTCGACGAATCGCCGCTTCCTCCAGGACGTGCTGACGCGTTGGGAAATGAGACCGAGCCTCGCTGAGAATGCGCTGGCAGCGCTGAAAGCGATGACCGAGGCCAAACAGTCCGGCGATCCTTTCCGCATTATTCTTACGGACGCGCACATGCCGGGGGTGGACGGCTTTGGGCTGGCTGAACAAATTCAAAACGACCCGCAGCTCGCCGACCCCATAATTATGATGATTACCTCCGCCGGGCAACGAGGCGATGCTGCCCGATGCCGCGAGCTCGGCATCGCGGCCTACTTAACCAAACCCATCCGGCAGGCCGATTTGCGGCAAGCTGTTCTCCGGGCGCTGGGCGAGAAGTCCGAGGAGGGAGGGAGGGAGACGCTCATCACCCGGCACTCTCTTCGTGAAACGCGGCCGCGACTGGCCATCCTGCTGGTTGAAGATAACGCGGTGAACCAGCAACTGGCAAAACGCCTCCTCGAAAAGCACGGACATAGCGTGACCGTTGCCGAAAACGGCCTCCAGGCTTTGGAAGTACTCGAGAAAAATACATTTGACCTTGTGTTGATGGACGTGCAGATGCCCGGGATGGGAGGGCCTGAAGCGACCGCCGCGATCCGCGAAAGAGAGAAGGCAACCGGAGAGCACATTCCGATCATCGCCATGACCGCGCGGGCCATGAGGGGTGACCGCGAAGAATGCATCCGGGCAGGGATGGATGGTTACCTCTCGAAACCCATCCGGGTTAACGATCTTTGGGATGCGATTGACGCGGTTATGTCTTCGAGAGCCGGAGCCGCGGAGGCTCCCGAGGCTCGGGTTGATCCATCGTCCGCTGACACCGTTTTTACCACCGTGATGGACCACGAAAAAGCGCTGGCCCAGGTTGAAGGGGATGCTGAGCTCCTGGGGGAGATGGCTTCTCTGTTCCTTGCTTACGTTCCAAACCAGCTTGATGCAATGCACACCGCCGTGGAGCGGAGCGATACGAAATCTCTGGCGCAATTGGCCCACGCCATAAAAGGTTCGGTCGCCAATTTTTCGGCAGGACCCGCCATGACAGCAGCCCTCAGGCTCGAAACCGCGGCTCGGGCAGGAGATTTCTCGTTAGCAAAAGACATTTCCGAAGAGTTGGAGCGAGAAGTTGGGCGCCTTCGACCCGAGCTCGAGAGGTTGGATGCAACGTCCCTGCCTCCGCGCTGATGTCTGCCCGCAGGGGTCATTCGTTGAGTTCACAAACGTGCGGTCATTTTCCGTGCAGCTCGCGAAGCCACCAGCCATTACCCTTCCCTCCAGCCGGGATCCCCGAATTCCTCAAAACGAAAAAGGAGATAGGGCTCTCTGCGTGCAGCCGCGCGCATCTTGACTTCCGATGGAGATTCTGTTTATTTGAAAGCGTGGTCGCAATTGGCAAATTTGTTGACGATCTCTCCGCCATCCCGGAGAAAGAATTCACCCACCTGAGCGTTCTGGATTTTCTGCGCCGGAACCGCGTGGACCTGGCGAGCCTTTCGCCATACCTCTACTTTTCCCGGGACCATTACACGCGCAATCTGATTCAACGCACGCCGTTATTTGACCTGCTGGCGATCTGCTGGGAGCCCGGGCAGCAAAGCCCCATTCACAACCATTGCAACCAGAACTGCTGGATGGCAATGGCCTGCGGCAGGGTGCAGGTGCACAATTTCAAACTGATCCAAAAAGACCCCGCGACCGGATTTTGCGACCTGGAATCCAGCACGCATTACCTTATTGATGCGGGAAATCCGCAGGAGGTCGATCCGGGCGAGCCGATCCATCGGGTAGCCAATCCCCGATCCTTTATGAGCCGCGCCGTCACTCTCCACGTCTATTCGAAACCTTACGATACGTGCGAGGTATACGACCTTAAAGAGAAGCGCTATCAGGAGGTACAACTCGTCAACACGACCGAATACGGCGTGGTGAAATCGGATACGAGGCTGGAAAAAGCTGCGGTAGAGGCCTTGATGTGATGATGATTCTATGGCGCAAAAAGCGCGTGTCTTATTCTTTGATGCCGGCAACACGCTGGTTTTCCCGCGCGTAGAAAAACTCGCGCGCGAGCTCTGCGCGCTGGGCTACACGGCCTCCGTGGAGGAGTTCTACGAGGCTGAACGGATGGGGAAACACCGTCTGGACGACTGGCTTTGGCCTTTACTACGGTCCGGTGACGTGCCCCGCAAAGCAGATTATTTTTATTGGGAAGAATACCTGCGCGCGCTGGTGAGAATTGTCCGCGTGCCCGAGGAGAAGCAGTCGGAGATCGGGCTTCGCATGGCGGAGGGATTCAAAGAGATCAGTACCTGGTCCGATGTTCTTCCGGAAACTCCCGGCGTCCTTGAATGCCTGAAGCAGCGCGGCTATTTTCTGGGTGTCATCTCAAATTCTCTCGGCCTGATTGAAGAGCAGCTTCGACGCGCCGGCCTGGCAGCTTACTTCGGGTTTATTCTGGATTCTCATTACGTGGGTGTAGAAAAACCCCACCCTGAAATCTTCCAGCTTGCGCTCAGCCGCGCCGGGTGCAAGCCTTCAGAGGCCCTCTACGTCGGCGATCTTTATTCGACGGATATCGGCGGCGCGCAGAATGCCGGCTTGCAGGGTGTACTCATCGACCGGGTTGGAGCGTACCCTCACGCGAAATCCCTCCGCATCGCTTCCCTTTCGGAGCTGGATAGCATCCTCCGTTCGCTGGAAGACGGCAGGCCTCTAACTTCAAATTTGTGGATGTCGAAGAGCAACAGGACCGACGGCTAATGGGTGAGGCTTGGCGCAGAAGGGGCTGGAGCCGTGGCCGGCGGCGCAGAGGCCGCTTGCGATGCCGTCAAGCTGACGGGTTCCGCTACAGCCGCCGTTCTTTCGGTCAAGGATTTCGGCTCACTCACATAGCCGTGGATGCGATTCTTGCCGATCAGGTTAACCACCAATTGAAGGGGTTGCGGGCTCCCGCGGGTTTCGAACATCACCGGTTCGTAGAGGTTCACGTTTTTTTTGGTGAGCGAGATGTCATCGACCAGCAGTACCACGTCATAATTCTGATGCTTGACGCTGGTGTGCCGCAGCGAAATACCAATCGAGCCTTCCTTCTGAAAATTCTTTGACTTGTCCAGATCGAACTCGTAGTAGTTGCGCTCCCCAAGTTTCTCCAGCGACACCAACTCTGCGTGGTTGCGGGCAATGGTGCCCCCGAGGTCATTCAAGGCGCCGTGGGTCGAAGCCATCTTATTCTGCAGGTCGGCCTGCGTTCGCTGGATATCCTGGTTCGTTGCAGCAATTTCCTGCTCTTGTTTTACCAGGCGTTGTTGCATCTGCTTCTGCCACTTTGTCATTCCCGGCTGGCGTAGTCGTCTCCGTGTAGGCGTGCCCTCCAGGTGCGCTGACGGTTGGAGCGGTGGCGTCGGAGTCCAGACTTCATCGCCCGGCACAACAGGTTCCAACGAGATTGGCTTGGTGAGGGCATCTACCTTTGCTGTTACCGCCGCCACTTGCTCGCGCATCTGGTTCAACTGAATCCCTAATTGGCCGTTCAACGCCGTCAGTTGCTGACCCTTCCGCCATTCATGTACCGTGTAAGCAAGTCCGGCTACGACTACAACAACAAGCGTAACCGTGGCGAGCAGGAGCCCTCGGCTGAGATTAGGCAAGTAGAACACCTTATGGTGAAAACGGTCAGAATACTCTTCGGGTGGGATAGCCATAGTACTCCGCTCTCCTCCTCCTGAGAAATATAGCACACCAAGGGCCAACGAGAGCCTCTGCAAGCCACTCATTGAAACGTAGTTAGCGGGGTCCTCCAGGATGGAGATGGTCCGGGCAAGCAGAATTTTCCTTTGTGAGAAAAAATTGCAGGGTCTTTGCTGCCCTTTATTTATATCCTGACATCTGGTAGCATATAACCCACGAGGATTCCATGCCTACCTCGATCATCTCGGGGGAAGGAGAACACCCATGAGAGAAGAGTTCCGGAATGCCGCTTTGGCGGTGACGCTCGTGTTGCTGGTTTTCGGATCCGTTTTAACAGCGAACGAAAAAGGCCTGTCCCACGTTCGAGTGGTTCGCCTTAGCTTTGTGGACGGAAGCGTCCTTGTGAAGAGGCCAGGCTCAACAGAATGGGCTAAAGCATTGGTCAATACGCCCATCGAAGAAGGCTATTCACTCTCAACGGCGGGGAATAGCTTTGCCGAGGTTGAGTTCGAGAATGGATCTACGGCACGCCTGGGGCAGCTCTCACGGCTGGATTTTCAAGAGTTGGCGTTGACGGCGAATGGCGGCAGGATCAATCATCTTGTTTTAGACACAGGTTACAGCACCTTCCACATTACACCGCAACGCGGCGACGTCTATACACTCCAGGCCGCCAAGGTCACTGTTACACCGCGCGGCAAATCAGAGTTCAGAATCGATTTATCCCAGGGCCGGCTCCGCGTAGAAGATTTCCAAGGCCCGGTTGAAGTCAGCGGCCCTGCCGGGGATGCCAAGCTGACCAAGGATAAGACGCTTGAATGCGAGGCGGGCACTCAAACCGCTTACAACATCACGCACGGAATTCAAAAGGATGCATGGGACAATTGGGTAGCCCAGCGGGACGAGCAAGCTGAGCTGGCTTTTCGGGATCAGCCCATCGGAATCAACTCCGCCGTCTACGGCTGGAACGACCTCGATGCCTACGGTGAGTGGGCCTACTTTCCTGGATTTGGCTACGGCTGGTCGCCCTTCGTCGCAGCCGGCTGGTCGCCTTATTCGATGGGTATGTGGAGTTGGTATCCCAGTCTTGGCTATACGTGGATTTCGGCTGAGCCTTGGGGCTGGCTGCCTTTTCATACAGGCTTATGGAGCTATTTGCCGGGTTTCGGATACTTCTGGATGCCCGGTAACTTGTATATGTGGTCTCCGGCACTGGTCACTTGGTACTCCGGCCCCGGCTATATTGGCTGGGCGCCACTGGCAAGGGGCGGAGGAGCGGCATGTCCCGGTACAAGCTGCGTCACTGCAGTCCAGACGGGCACGCTCCAGAGTGGGGTGCTGATCGACCAAAATACCAGAGTTGCCGTCAACAACCTTCAATTAAGCCGGATTTCAGCGCCGCAAGTCGTGCCCGACTCCCAGGCAATGCTTTCTGGAAGACCGATTACTGGGAATATCGTGTTTCCGGGGATGACCGGGGCCTTGGCAGCGAATCTCAATTCGTCTCGCGCGCTTTCGTCGGCTGCAGCGCCTGATTTCATCTTGATGGGGCAAAAGCCACTCGCAGGGACTTCGGGGTCATTTTTCAGCCGCAGCAGCCGGCGGCCGTTCCAGGTTCGCATGGGCAATACATTGGGCGGCCATTATGCTGCGAGCAGACTCAGCATGGAACCGCATTCCATGGGGCGTTCAGGTCCCGAATTTCTAAGCCATCGGAGTGTTACCGGATTTTCGCAGCCCGCTCCGCGCATGGAAGGCGGGACAATTCGAGCGCCATCAGGCGGTGGCGAGAGGATGTCCGAGCCGAGAGCGTTTCAGAATGCCAGCCAGGCAGGTAGCTTCCATTCTGCTCCATCGGCACCACCTCCCTCGGCGCCAGCCTCAGGAGACCACAGATAAGGCTTCCGTGGCTTCTCTCTCAGGCTCCGACGGGTGATGATCCCTCCAGGGATGCCGGCGGGCGCAAATAAAAAGGCAATGCCGTAACGCTCGCGGGCGCGCCGGATGCCAGGATGAGCGCTGTATGTGGCTCCGACGCCTCCTTCCTTACATAAGCCAGCGCAATTGTTCTCCCTAGCGTCGGAGAGAAGCAGGCGCTGGTAATCTCGCCTATCTCGCCACCCGCTCGCAAGAGCTTTTCTCCCGGAGCGGGCGCTTGAGCCGCCTCAATGAGCAGGCCAACCAGTTTCCAGTTCACATGACCACGGCTTCGCGCCCTCTCGACAATTTCCTGACCTATGTAACATCCCTTGGTAAAACTCAGCGCATTGAAGAGTCCCGCCTCAAGAGGTAGAGTGTCCTCCCCCAGGTCTGAACCGTATTGGGGGATTCCCGCCTCGATGCGCAGGGATTCAAGGGCTCGGGTTCCGCAGGGTAGCAACCCGCGGCCTCGCCCCCGGTCAAGAAGCACTTCCCACAAGTGCTCTAACCGATCCGGCACCACCCAGATTTCAAATCCTTCTTCTCCTGTGGAAGTGGTACGAGCCACACGAAGTGAATCATCACCGAGGCCTGCGGAAACATGGCTGAATTCTTCCGCACCTGGCAAAGAGATTTGTAACACGTCGCTTAAAATCGTGCTGGCCTCAGGCCCCTGGAGCGATAATGCCGCAAGGTTCTGCCGCTCAAGAGGGACCCTTCCCCCGATATTATAGTGGTTAAGCGTTCCGAGGACCTTTTCAAGGAGGTCCGTATCGGTATCCACCAGGAAGCGATCTTCCAAGCAGTAAATGCGGAGGTCGGCGAGGATGCGGCCTCGCACGTCGAGCAACGTCGCATAAGCGCCCTTGCCGGGCACAAGGCCCTTCACATCATTGGAGACCATTCCATGAAGGAAGCGAACCCGGTCGTTGCCGGTGACCGAGAATTTAGCGCGAAAGGAAAAATCGAAAAGGCCGGCGGCCTTCCTCACCCCGTGATGTTCAGCGGTGGAATCGGAATAATATTCCGGAAGCATGGCACCGTGGTACTCCGTCAATGACTTACCGCCAGCGTCAATCAAAGCGCTTTGAATGCTTGGTGACATCTCATCCCTCTACACCTGAAAAAT
This sequence comes from Terriglobia bacterium, assembly GCA_030040455.1. GTDB lineage: Bacteria > Acidobacteriota > Terriglobia > UBA7540 > UBA7540 > RH2-MAG17b. The sequence goes on from JASHTR010000375.1 coordinate 11,689, forward strand.
CGGACGCGCAACCGCAGTCTCCTCGCCAGAAAAAGTTTCGCAAAGCAAAGCGCTGAGGATGCCCTCAAGGTCGCTGCCAACCCGTAATTATGAACTTCTTACTCGCGGAATGTCCACGAATGGGCAGAGCCGCAACCAGGGAGACGGCCATTCCGAGCCGCCGAAGGCCACAAAGCCGCTTCTACATCCAACTGACCCGGTATTCAGGCAGAGGGGGAATTGGAGGGTCACGCCAAAGTCGCGTCTGTGTGGAGTGCGGGAGCTTGCTTCCGGCTCCTGGCGCCTCCGCAAGCGGGCGCGCCCAAAGCGGCAGCAAGCTGCCGCACTCCATAGGTGCTTCGTACCAGCGGCGCTGTGCAATCTTACGCTTCTGGGACCTTGACGTGACCGTGGGGGGAATTGTCTGATCCCTCTCTTCGCGCTTATGATATAAATTAGCTTCCGGCAATCGGCCCTCAACCGTCAGCGGGTGTTTCAAACAAGGAGCTGTTTGCTGAATGCTGAAAGTAAGTCCTGGAGGCCGTCATGTGGGAATATGATCAGCAGATGAAATTGAAGGTCGGCTTGGCGGAGATGCTCAAAGGCGGAGTGATTATGGACGTCACCACCACCGAGCAAGCCAAGATCGCGGAAGAAGCCGGCGCAGTGGCCGTGATGGCTCTTGAGCGCGTGCCGGCGGATATCCGCAAAGAGGGTGGAGTGGCGCGAATGGCCTCAGTGAAAATCATCAAGGAAATTATGAGCGCGGTTACTATTCCTGTGATGGCCAAGGCGCGGATCGGGCATTTTGCGGAGGCGCAGGTCCTGGAAGCGATTGGCGTGGATTACATCGATGAGAGTGAAGTGCTGACGCCGGCTGATGAGGAACATCACATTCACAAATGGCCGTATAAAGCGCCTTTTGTCTGCGGTGCCCGCAACTTGGGAGAAGCTTTGCGGCGCATTGGCGAAGGAGCCGCCATGATCCGCACTAAAGGGGAGGCCGGCTCGGGAAATATTGTGGAGGCGGTGCGCCACTTGCGCGCGATTACCAGCGAGATGCGTCTGCTGACCACCCTCCGCGAGGAAGAGCTCATGGCCAAAGCGAAGGAGCTCGGAGCGCCGCTCGACTTGGTGACATGGGTAGCCGCCAACGGGAAACTTCCGGTGCCAAACTTTTCCGCTGGCGGCATCGCCACGCCAGCGGACGCCGCGCTGGTGATGCAACTGGGCGCCGAGGCGACGTTTGTGGGCTCGGGGATCTTTAAGTCTTCTGACCCGGCCCAGCGCGCCAAGGCCATTGTGCGCGCCACTACGCATTACAACGAGCCGCACATC
>JASHTR010000376.1 GCA_030040455.1 Terriglobia bacterium
CGCCAGCTCCGAGGCACCGCCCACCGTAAGACGATAGACCTGCAGCGCCGGGATCAGAAACAAGCTGTAGGCCGCGCACGAGGCGAAGGTCCACAGGATCGTCCCCCAACCGCCATACAACATGGCCGCCGAGATGATCGGCAGATAATAGATAGGATAGTAGCTACCATTAATTCCGCCCGTGTGCCACACCAGCAGCGAAGCAAGCAGGACTTTGATGAGCACACTCAGGAAATTCTGACGCCCGGCGGAAAGTCCGCGCAGAATCCGGTCTTCAAAAATCTGAAACAGCCCGATCCCGACCAGGATCATCTGCTTGTGGGTTTCGTTGAGCGGCGGTAGAATGGCCAGCCCGCCGAGAAAAATCAGCCACAGAATGTCCAGCCAGCGAAATTTTTCACGAATCTGATCGGTCATAGGGTTTATGATGCACTTTAACATAACGTAGCTAGCAGGTTGCAGCTTTCCAATTCATAATTCTGAATTCAGAGTGATGAGCAATCCGTGAGGGCTGGCTTTCGTATGGTTGTGGACGAAGAGCGCTAATGTTTTCGAACGGAGGATAGAAGCATGAAAAAGAAGCTACAACCTCCTGGCCAGACCGAGGAACGCCAGGGCATCAACCGCCGGGAAATGGTGCAAAGGCTGATGGGCGGCGCCGCTGGCGGCCTGATTGCGCCTGCTGTCGCCGTTGCTCATCCCCATGCCCTGGCTCCCGCTGCGGTTCCCACGGCCGTCCCGAACCCTTCTGCCGAAACATGGGCTCCTCTCTTCCTTGACCCACATCAGGCAGAATCCTTAACCGTGCTTGCCGAGCGCATTGTGCCCGGGTCTAAAGAGGCGGGCGTCACCCGGTTTGTAGACCTGCTTCTGAGCGTGGATACAAGAGAGCGTCAGGAAAGGTTCGTCGCCTCGCTTTCCGCGATGGATGGCGAATCTCTCCGGCGAGATGGGCGTCCCTTCAAGGACCTCTCCGAAACCCGCCAAAATGAGCTTTTAACGATCGCTTTCATGGCCGGTCAGCCCCAGCCTTCCGGCCATGAAAGCGCCTCTCCTTCCGGCTCCGCTGAACCCCCCGGGATGCCTTTAAGCGTTCTCAACGAGCATTTCGAGAATTTGAAGAGTTGGATCAGCAAAGCGTACTATTCTTCTGAAGCCGGGATGAAGGAGCTTGGCTGGACAGGCAGCTACTTTTTCCCGAGCTTTCCCGGCTGCGAGCACCGAAGCCATGAAACTTGACCGCCGCCAGTTCATTCAATCTGCTTCCGGGCTGCTCGTCGCCGGGGGCGCCCGGGCGCGAAGCAGCACATTTTCTCTGTCCCGGCATTTGCATTTTGGCGCGCAAACCAACGCCTGGGGAGTGCCCATTCGGAGCTACGATGAATTGTTGCAGATCCTGGACAATCTCGCCCGCCTCCGCTACACGGGCTTCGAGACAAACGTTAAGTCGCTCGAACCCTACTTTTCGCAGGCGTCGAAATGCCGGAGGGATTTTGCAGCCCGCCGCGTCCGCCTGATTGCTTTGCACAACTCGGCGATTTTGTACGATCGCTCAAGAATTCCCATTGAGATCGAACGCCTTCGCCCGGTTGCCGCCGCCAGCGCCGAAATGGGCGCCGGGCACGTTATTATCAGCGACGGCAGCTTGCCGCGTCATGGGGGCCAGCTCGATCTCAACGCGGCCCACATTTGGACGGACGGACTCAATCAGCTCGGCAGGGCGGTCAAGGCTGAAGGGGTGAAGCTCTGCTACCACAACCACCATGCCGAGTTCGAGGGTCATCCCACTGAAATGAGTTTTCTGCTGCGAGACACGGATCCGGACCTCGTGTGGATCAACTTCGACGTGGGCCACGTGCTGGGGCTCATCCGGCCCGCCGATTTCTCATCCGAACATTTCAGGCGGATTGCCATCTACCACCTCAAGGACTCCAAAGTCGATCCTTCCGGCAGGATTGTAAACGTCCCCATGGGCACGGGCGAAGTGAACCTGCCGGGTATTGTGGCGCCGCTGCTGAATAGCGGCTGGTCAGGCTGGCTTGAAGTGGAAGAGGATGGGAATTATCCGAAACCCTTGTCTCATCCGGAACAGATATTGCGCCAGGACCGGCAATACCTGCAAAAGATCACGAGCGTGTGATGCCGGCTTCATAGATGAATCGGTGGGTCCAATGCCGGCCCAATCAAGGGAGCGACGTAGCGACGATAGGAGTCCCGGATGTTCCCCGAACCGCCCAGGTACTTGGCGGGCAGGCAACGCTCTTTATCCGCGACGTGGCTGAGGGGGACCAGGCTGAAGGTACAAAAGTAATTTCTGGAGCGGGGTCTCTTGAGGGAAACCATCACCTCCGAGCGCTCCTTCAGCGCAGCCTGTACTGCAAAGCGGCCTGCAGCGCGGGCTTCCACCCGATCGACAGGTGACTGGCAGGGTGCAAAAGCGCGATAGAGAAGCCCTGGCTTTTCGCTTCGCGCTCGCACTCTAAGTTTCTGGCTGACGAGGCGAGCCAGGCGGGCAGCCACGTCGCCGGCCAGCGGCCTCCCCTTTGCATCGCGACTGCTGCCGCGAGAGCTGGTGATGACGCGCCCGGAGCGATCGCGCAAACCTTCGGCCACCACTCCGGTCACCCAGCCCTGCTTGTGAAGGAGACGATCAACACAGTCAAGGAACTCCGCAGGATCAAATAGTGTTTCTGGAACGTAAATGAAATGCGGAGGATCGTCAGCACGCTGGCGGGCAAGGAGGGTGGCAGCGGCCAACCAGCCCGTGTTTCGTCCCATCACCTCAACAATTGAAACTGGAGTGGGCAGGGCGCGCTGATCGAGGCCCATCTCTCGGAGAGCGAGAGCGGCAAAACGCGCTGCGCTGCCAAATCCGGGGCAGTGGTCGGTGAGGCAAATATCGTTGTCGATGGTTTTCGGGATGCCCACCGAAATCAATTCATAGGCAGCGTCGCGAGCCGCCGCCGCAACCCGCAGCGTGGTGCCCATCGAGCCATTGCCGCCGGTATAAAAGAAATAACGAATTTCATGGGCGCGGAAAAATTGAACGATCCGGTTCAAATCGTCATCGGAAATCTTTCCCCGAAAACTTCCAATCGCGGAGCCGCACTGCCAGCAGATTTTTTCAACTTTTGGATGCGGAGCGGCAAGCAAATCAACCAAGTCTCCCCGAAGAATGCCTTCAAGCCCTCCTCGGGGAGCCCATAAGCGATGGATCTTCGCAGCGCGCGATTCCTCGATCACCCCAAGAAGCGTTGCGTTTAGAACAGAGGTCGGCCCACCGCCATGGGCCACCAAAGCGTTTGCTTCGGTCATCGGATTTTAACTCGCTCTCGAATCCTGTTGTTTTTCCTCTCGAGCTATCCCCTCGGGATCTGGTATATTATATTCCACGTCTTGACTCAGGAGAGAGCATGAGAAACTTTCTTGTACATGATCTTCGCGATAACGTCGGAGTCGCCGTCGTGGACATTGAGGCCGGCCACGTCGCCCACGGCGCAGCGCTCGACGGCGGGACGGTAGTTGATGTCACCGCCCAAGAGGCAATTCCCCTTGGCCACAAAATCGCCTTAACGGATTTTAAGCCCGGAGACACTGTGGTGAAGTACGGTGAAGATATCGGAAAAGTCGTGGCCAGCATCCGGAAGGGGGAGCACGTCCACGTGCACAATCTTAAGACGAAAAGGTGGTAAGCATGAAGGTTCCTCAATTTAGAGGCTATCGAAGAAAGAACGGGCAGGTTGGAATCCGCAACCACGTGATTATCCTCCCCGTGGACGACATTTCGAACGCCGCGGTCGAGGCGGTGGGGCGCGTGATCCAAGGCGCCCTTCCCCTCCCCCACGCCTACGGGCGGCTGCAGTTTGGAGAAGATCTGGAGCTCCTGTTCCGCACCCTGATCGGGACCGGAGCTAACCCTAACGTTGCGGCGGCGGTGGTCATCGGCATCGAGCCGGGATGGACCCAGAGAGTTGTGGACGGGATCGCCAAAACGGGCAAGCCAGTGGCAGGATTTTCTATCGAGCGCAAGGGCGATCTCCGGACCGTTGAAGAGGCTTCGCGGAAGACGCAGGAGTACGTCCAGGCCGCCTCCGAGCTTGAGCGGGAAGAGTGCTCGATGAGCGAGCTCTACGTCTCGACCAAGTGCGGCGAGTCCGACACCACCACGGGGCTTGCTTCCTGCCCCACCGTGGGCGCCGTCTTCGACCGGCTGAACGACATGGGCGCCACCCTGTCCTTTGGCGAGACTTCCGAGCTGACCGGGGCCGAACATATTGTCCAACGTCGAGCAGCAACGCCTGCGGTGGCCGAAGCCTTCATGCGCGTTTGGAACGACTATAACGACCTGATCAATCAAAACAAGACGAACGATCTTTCCGAATCTCAGCCGACCAAGGGAAACATTCGTGGGGGCCTGACCACGATTGAAGAGAAAGCTCTCGGTAACATCCAAAAAATGGGCAAACGCAATAAGTTTGTGGGTGTTCTCAAGCCGGCGGAAGCTCCTTCCGGCAAAGGATTGTGGTTCATGGATACGTCGTCAGCCGCCGCCGAGGCCCTCACGCTATGGGCTGCTTCGGGGGCAGCGCTGCACTTGTTCCCAACCGGCCAGGGCAATATCGTCGGAAATCCCATTTTATCGGTAATCAAGCTCTCGGCGAACCCCCTTACCTGCTCGACCATGAGCGAACATATTGATCTAAACGTTTCCGGGATTTTGACGGGAGAGATGACCCTTGACGAGGCTGTAGACAAGCTGATGAGCCTGATGGTCCGCGTGTCGAACGGCCGTTTGACTGCCTCGGAGACGCTCGGCCATCGTGAGTTTGTGTTGACAAAGCTGTATCGAAGCGCCTGAGAAATGCCTCGCGCAAGAGCCGAGGCTGCGTCAATGAATGGCCTATGGGGCGGCTTCCATTGACATTTCCCCCTCGTGCTCACTATATTGCTTCGAGACCATGACGGGCCGCACGTTTACCGTTGCTAACCAGATTACCCTCCTCCGGATAATTTTTGTCCCGCTCTTTGCCATTCTTGTCATCGATAGCCGTTATAGCAGCGCCCTCGTAGTGCTGCTGGTTGCAGCCGCTTCGGACGTGGTCGATGGGTTTGTGGCTCGCACGTTTCACCAACAGTCCGCGCTGGGGATTGCGCTCGATCCCGCCGCCGACAAGTTTCTGATGAGTGTCGCGTATCTGGTCCTTTCGTTTCTGGGAGCACTGCCGTGGTGGCTCACCTGCCTGGTATTGTGCCGGGACGCAGCCATCGTGCTGACCGTATTGCTCATCAGCCTGATCGCCGGATATCGTCCCTTTCCGCCCACGGTGCTGGGGAAAGCCTGCACGGTAGCGCAGATCGCTGCCGTGGTGGCTGCGGTCAGCGCGCGCGCCAGCGTCGGGCTTGCAACACCCGTCGTGGTCGAAACGCTCGTCGTGGTGGCCGGCGCCGTTACCGTGATCTCCGGCATTCATTACCTCATCATCGGCCGCCAGCGCTTTGACCAGAGGCCCGAAGACCAGCCTCCAAAGACAGTGGTGAGTGATGAGTGATGAGTGGCGAGCAACAAGAGGCGAGAGACAAGTGACGAGCCAATGCAGCAAGAGCAGGGGATGGTTTTTTACTCGTCACTGATCACTCACCACTGATCACTGCCTTAAAGCGGGTTTGCCGAAGCTTCTTTTTCGGAGCTAAAATTGAGACGGCTCCTGGTCATGAGCATTCGCAACCGGCAGTGGGCTGCGGAAGGAATAAAAACCATGGCACAGAAAAGACTTCTGAAGGGAATCTTCGGAGCGCTGATCCTCGGTATTTCATTGGCTTTTCTCTGGAATCCCATGAGCGCGCCGGGACAGCCAAGGCAAGCGAATGCTTCGCAGGGATTGCCTCCTCCCAGGGTGCTTCTACCGGATCAGAGCGGCCAGATTTCGCAACCCACCTTGCCGCCGGTGGTTGAGACGCAACCGCACGTCAGCTTCAAACAAAAAGACGCGATTGTGAGGGAAAATTTCAAGAAAACGAAAGATGATGTGTCAAAGCTTTTTAAGTTGACTCAGGCGCTCCAGGAAGAGATCGGCAAGTCGAATCCCAACGTGCTTTCACTAAGCATCGTGGGGAAGGCGGACGAAATCGAAAAGCTGGCAAAGAAGATCAAGAATGAGGCAAAAGCTTACTGACACAACGTATGCGATAGCGCTGCTGATCGCCTTGACGCTGATTTTCGCCACGTTGGCTTCCTTCACCACTCAGGCGCAATCAAACGCGCAGCAAGGGACCAGTTTCACTCTCGAAGGTAAAATCACGGAAAGCGCGCCCGGCAAGCTCACGGTGAGCACTGAGGACAACATCATTTTCCACGTAACCTACGACGAGAAGACTTCCATCTATCGCAAAGACGGCTCCGCTGGCTCGCCATCAGACCTGAAGGTAGGCGCGACCATTAAAGCAGCCGGCGAGCTGAGCCCGTCCGGAGTGGTTGAAGCGAATCGCATTGACCTGGAGTGAACGCCCCCTGTATGCGTCCAACGGAATTCTGTGCTCTTGTTGAAAAGGGTAAAGCGGGTCCTGCCTATTTTCTCCGCGGCCCGGATTCCTTCCTCCACGAAGAGTGCCGCGCTGCCGTAATCGGTTCTCTGCCGCCGGGAACGCGGGAATGGTGCCTCGCGGAGACCGAATTCAAGCCGGGAGAGCTCGAGCGCGAGCTGGAAAGCACGAGCCAGATGCCGATGCTCGGCCGGCACACCTTTCTTTTCCTGACCGACGATGAAGATTTCGGCCGCGCCACAGAACAGGATGCTGATGCTCTCGAGTCTTTCCTGAAACGGCCGCCTCCTTTTGCCACCATTCTTTTTGCCGCTTATCAGCCGGACCGGCGGCGTCGGCTGGTCCAGCTCCTGGAAAAAAAAACCGTCGTTGTAGCTCTCGAGCCCCTCACTCGCCGCGAGGCTTGCGAGTGGCTGCAGAACTACCTCCGCCGTGAAGGAGTCCAGGTTGACCCTGCCATTGCTGAGCGCATGGTCCGAATGTTCGCAGGCGCCGAGCGCGGCAAGGATTCTGGGGTCAACGTGCTATGGTTGCGCACCGAGACCCAAAAGCTCCTGTCGGCCCGTCCGGCCATCGGGCGCATTGAGGAGCAGGACCTGGATTTGATGGTTGCTTTCCGGGAAGAGCACGAAATCGGCAAACTCCTTGTCGCTATTGCCCGGCGACAGCTCTCTCATGCCTTAGCCGTGCTCAATGAGCTTTTGGCTGGCAAGGAGCCGGAAACCCTGATTCTCTGGTGCATTGCCGACCTGTGCCGGCAAGCCCTGAAAACGGCTTCCGGATCGGGAGGGCGCCCCGCACCGTGGTCCCAGAACCCTTATTCGACTTATGAGATTGCTCCCCAGGCGCTCGGTGCCTATTCGCGCGAGGAACTCGCGCGAGCCTTGAGCCTCGCGCGGAGCGCCGACCTCGCTATCAAATCTTCCTGGAAAGATTCCAAGCTGCTCCTTGAATCGCTACTGTGGCAAATGATGACCGGGAAGGAAACCACCGGTGTGGGTTCCTGGGGCGTGGAATCGGCTCTATTCCCTTCTCTTGAGTCATAATTTCGATTGCAGCGCCGCGGGTGCGAAGCACCTATGGAATGCGGCAGCTTGCTGCCGCTTTGGGTGCGCACGCTTGCGGAGGCGCCAGGAGCTGGAAGCAAGCTCCCGCACTCCACACAGACGCGACTTTGACGTGACCCTGTGGTGCGGGCAAATACACCTTGTAGGAGAGATTGCGGTAGCGGATAATAAGGTCCACTTTGACGCCGTGGCTGGAAGGGTACGGTGGCAGCCGCGATGAGGTGTCCACACTGCAACGCCGCAAACGCCGATAACGCGCTATATTGCGCCCATTGTAAGACGGCGATCGGCAGCATTAACGAAGCTGAAACGCTGGCCGTCTCCCCTGGAGGAGACAGTCCAGAGCGCGAACGCCGCCGCGCGCCGGAGGCGATTGGCGTGGCGACTCCCATTCCGGCTTCCCCTACGGAGGGCCCAACTCCCTATCCCGCTGCGAAATCAGGCCCCGATTTCGCCCCCGGCTCTGACTTTGGACCTCGCTATCGGATTGATTCCCTGCTCGGCCGCGGAGGGATGGGCCAGGTCTACAAAGCCTACGACCGCGAGCTCGATCGGGCTGTGGCGCTCAAACTCATCCGCCCGGAGCTGACTTTCGATCCGGAATCCATCCGGCGGTTCAAACAGGAGCTCCTGCTCGCAAGCCGCATATCGCACAAAAACATCCTTCGCATTCACGACCTCGGCGACGTCAACGGGATGAAGTTTATTTCCATGGCCTACATCGAGGGCGAAGATCTATTTCGCCTTTTGAAGAAGCGCGGCCGGTTTTCCGTTGGAGAAACCGTCAGCATTGCGCGCCAGCTTGTGGCCGCCCTCGAAGCAGCTCACGCCGAAGGCGTGATCCACCGCGACTTAAAGCCACAAAACATTCTCATCGATGGGGAGGGCCAGGCCTACATTTCGGATTTTGGGCTGGCGAAATCGCTGGAAGCGAGTTCCGGAGTAATGACGCAGGCGGGTGAAATCCTGGGCACGCCTCGCTACATGGCGCCCGAGCAGATGGAAGGAAAGCCGGCGGACTGCCGCAGCGATTTGTATGCCCTGGGGTTGATTCTCTTTGAAAT